>NZ_DATCTU010000090.1 GCF_036567765.1 Pseudobacteroides sp. | reverse complement strand
TTGCCATGCCCTTTTTTATTTGCTCTGTCGTAACAATATACTTTTTTCAAAGTTCAATAAGGTTTTTTACCTTGTTTTTTATGAATCAAACCTGAATTTTTGTTTTCAAGCCAATTACCAGTTACTTTTCGAAACTATACTTTTCCCAGAAAAACACTTAAAGTTAGCATACACAAGAGATTTAGGTTTGATTTCCAGGGGAAGTCCAATGCCAAACCTATCATTGAGCGAATGGAAATGGATATAAGTAAAAGAAGCATTATAACTTCAAAGAAGCGGCAATTTATGCCAGAGGGTATTTTATAGTTTATTTCAGGGGCTTTTGAACTGAGAATCATTATTATGGCTGCAGCTAAAAAAATTAAAAGTATAAGCTTAATATCATGGCTATTTTTCCCAGATAGTGTTCCGACAAGGACACCTAAAGCACCTGGAGCAACAAACAATCCTGGCACTGATGCCTTTCCAGGCCTTAAGCTGAGACTTATCATACCGCCCCCCACATGAAAAAGTGCATTACCTATGCCTGCCAAGCATATTGCAATAAAGGGAGCATCTGTAAGAAGAACTGATAACCCGCTTATTATGCAGCCTAAAGCTGCAGCTGCAGCAGGCTTTTTAAAAGCATCACAGGCAAGACCTAAAAGGGGCTGAAGGCCAAATGCCAGCAGATTGTATGTAACTATCAGAATTGGAAAGTTGGTCTCCTTATGGCAGTAAAACAATGCTGCTATTGTTGTTGCATCAACAAAAAAATGGGTGATTGCATATATTGCAAGGTTTTTATTTATGTTAGCGGCTTCCACATTCCTCATAAATCACTAAGTCCTTTTGTTAGTTTTTTATTACCAACTTGCTTTAATGCATCATATTCAATATAATAATTTTGAATAAATTTAAGTGATAAATCTATTATAGCAGGAGTAACACTTTGAAAAAACGTTTAATCTATTTTTCCTTATCCGCCATATGCTTTTTATGCTGTGTACTTATAGTAAAAATGTTCAATGATAATCTGTTTATAAGGGGATTTACAGGAGACATAATTGTTATTTTACTCATATATTTTCTTATAAAGGCTTTCTTCAATTTTAAGCCTTTAAATCTGGCCGTCTTTACTCTTTGTCTGGCCTACCTTACAGAATTTATGCAATTCTTACGGCTCATAAAGTTATTGGGGCTTAATCATAACGTGCTGGCACGATTGGTGATAGGATCGGTTTTTGATCCCTTTGATTTGCTGGCATATACCATTGGTGCAATTCTCGTTTATATAATTGATACCAAACTAATAGATTAAAAGTGCTAATAAAAGTGCTAATAAAGGAGATTCATAATCAATTTTAATATAATTTCATGTATAAAGAATAATTGCCTGACATAATATCTTATTCTGTGTCAAAAAATATGTGGCGAGGTGATTATTTTTGAAAAAAATATTTTTTTTAATATCAATATTTATTATGCTGTGTACTGTAAATGTTTATGCACAGAACACCACTTATACTGTGCAACCTGGTGATACTATCTGGAAAATAGCAGTAAAACACCAGGCCGGTATTAATGAAATTTTAGCCCAGAATCCAACAGTCAAGAATGCAAACTTGATCTACCCTGGGCAAAAGCTGATAATTCCAAGCCAAAGCAGTACAAAAGCTTATGAAGATGAAGTTTTCAGACTTGTGAATATTGAAAGGTCAAAAAATGGTCTGCCCGCTTTAAAAGTAGATTGGCAGCTCTCCAGGGTTGCGAGATATAAATCCCAGGATATGATAAATAAGGGTTACTTCTCCCATACCTCTCCGACATACGGTTCTCCATTTAAAATGATGGAATCTTTCGGAATCAGGTTCTCATCAGCTGGTGAAAACATAGCTTACGGTCAGAGAACACCTGCAGAAGTTATGAATGGCTGGATGAATTCACCAGGACATAGAGCCAATATTCTTAGCCCTTCTTATACCCATATCGGTATTGGTCTTGCCAAAACCAGCAGTGGAGTAAACTACTGGACTCAAATGTTCATGAAGCCTTTGGGTTAGTGCTGAAGGAAGTTCCCTGGACATGAAAATAATAAAAGATTCCTATTAACGTTACCGAGAATAGGAATCTTTTTTCAAATGTGCCTATTAGAAAAACTCCAGTCAAATATATTGTATTATTTTAGTCCTATATATTAGTTTATTTAGAAATATGAATTTAAGCTTAAACCGATCATCATTATTATAATAAAACTACGAGTTCTGCTGCATATTAGTGGGTTAATCAATTGTTACATCCTGTAAATCTTACCTTTTATACAAGTTTAATATTTGCTGAATATCTTTTTATGTATTTAGCTGTATTTTATCCTTAACACTGCACTCATACAGGAGGTTCTCATAATAAGTCACTACATTAAAAGTGTCACTAATCTAAGTTTTTTCACTTTTAATATTTATCAAAATTTTGAATATATCTAAGGAAAGCTTGAAATATGTTACTTTTCATCTTTCTAATAACATTATACCCAAAAATATCATATATATGTCATATATTTTATTTGTATTAAGTTTGTATGATTTTAATTATATTTCTATTTAGCCAAGGCTATGCTGGAACTTCATCAGCTGGCTTTTACCTTTTTAGATTCTTGTACATCGGGAATTGTCATAATTGCATGTTTTATATCCTTATTCATCTCAAAGACTGCAGCCTCAATCAAGTGATGTATGTCATCGGTGGAAAGCTTTCCCCGAGTCATTTGTGAAAGCTTGGATACAGCAGCAGATTTCTTAGTACCCCCATTACCGCCCCCGTAAATCTGCTCAACTGCCTTTACAACAGTTCCTGCAATGGTAACATACTTGAGTAAGTTTTCCTTATTTGTCTTGGTCAGAACAAATCTGATAACTATTGGTACTAATATTGCTATTGCAACTTCAATTAAATATTGAAGCAACTTCAAAAAAATGTCATGAAAAATGTCCACAGTTTATCCTCCCTAAATGCTATATACTTATAGATACCAAGCCGATGTAACTATACAGCCCGGTATCCGTAGCTAATTGTTGTTAATCGATAATTTGTTTCTCATATGCAAGAACTGCAATCTGAGCCCTATTATGGAACCTAAATTTATTGAATATATTATGTATATGTGCATTTACGGTTCCTTCGGCAATTTCTAATACACTTGCTATTTGATAGTTTGTATACCCCTTTGCTATGAGGCATGCAATTTTTTGCTGCATATTTGTCAATTTAGGTTCAGTTTTTAACATTTTTTCTCCCCCTCTAAAATTAGTGATAGTGAGATTAATCAGATTACAACCTTATCAATTTAACGTCTTATTATTTTTGCTGCAAGACCAGATAAAACGGTTTAATATGTTCATATACAAACTCTTCGTTTTTCCACTCCACAAACATGTATTTTATACCGTTATAAGTCCTTATATTATATGGATTAACCGTAGACAGCCTGTGGTTTACAAGCATGTTCCGGGTCCAGCTTATATATGAAGCGTCTGTTTTGCCGCCAGTCATTATGTTTATTTTTTCTAATTGGGGATAACTTGTTATGTATCGATTCTTGGCAGGATTAAAGCTATCCATATCATCCACTCTTCCTATGCTTTCCCACTTACCTATAGCCTGTCGGTCGTTTTCAAAGGGATAATCAATTTTTTCAATTACCCTGTTGGAATATGTAACTGCCTGAGCAACTGAAGATATTATTATGATCAACAAGATAGGAGCCGCAAAGAATTTAATGCTTGACTTTGATAGAATACGCTTGTTGTCCAATATCAAGCAGATTAATGAAAACAATATTGCAAAAACAACAGCCAGGCTTTCACATTCATAAATGTTATCCGAGTAAGCAAATGGGATGCTTATACTTGTTAATAAAATGGCTATCAATACTATCGTAAGCACACCAAACATGGAAGCTAGCACTAGTGCCTTCTTTCTGTCAATTGAGACCCTATGTGCAATTATCAGGGATAGAATGCCTATCAATAACAAATCCAACATTAAAAAGATTAAATTCCAAAAAACTACGCCTATCATCGGAACTGCATTATATGAACTATAAAAGATAAGATAGTTATTTATATAAGCCTTACTATTTATGAGGCTGAATATGACCATTATGGAATAATAAAGCGATATGCAGATGAATGCTTTAAATATTTTGGTACCAATTATCTGAAATGCCGACCTGGGCACAAGCTGTATAATATTTGGCGAACAATTTATAAAGTCTTTTCTAAAAATTCCTATTTCATAAAACATCATAATGGAAAATATAGCTATACCTATTAACGAAAGGAAATATGCCAGTGCTTCAGATAATGATAATGAAATATCTAAAAGCAAAACAAGATTAAACAATATTATTATAGCAGATGATATCAATATTACTTTAGAACTTCTTAAGAACTCGTATTTCAATAGCTTTGTCATACAAATCTCCCATATAAATGTTGAAAACTTATAAACTTATAATTATGCATTTTTTATCTGAGGTTGCTCTGCATTAGCAGTCTTTGTTTCCTTTGCAGTTTTCTTTTTATCAATTTTGTTTGTTTTTTTATTTTCTTTTGCTTCATAAACGACCATACCAGGCCTAAAGAAATTCCTTATTTGGTTCAAAAAGTTATCAAATAAACCCACACCTTCACCCCCCGGTTTAAATCAGATAAGATAAAAATCTATGTCAACCAATCTCCAAAGCATAAGGAGAACAGATTATTTTTATACTTCAAGTATACAACTTCCTGTACATATCTTCTATAGATTGATTCTGTTCAAATCTCAGATCTTCACAATCCCCCGATAAAGCAATGCTTCCCTCCGATATGAACGATACTTTGTCCAAGATACGTTCTACTTCACTTATTAAATGGGTAGTTATAATGACACATGAATCATCACAGTAGTAACTGTTTATGGCCTTTATTATCTTATCTCTCGTTATTGTATCTATTCCCATAAAGGGTTCATCCAACAAATAGACCGATGAATTCCTAGCTAATGTAAGGCTTAACCTCAACCTTTGGAGCATACCTTTGGACATTTTTTTTAATCTGTAATTCTCCGTTAAGTCCATGAAATCCATCAGCTCATCACACTTTTTTACATCAAAGTCCTGGAAGAAATCTTGGTGAAAATTGATTGCATCATTGACACTCATCCAATCATACAGCTGGTTGTTTTCTGTTAAAAATGCAACTTGAGATTTAGTGGATGTGCCCGGTTTTATACCATTTATAAGTACCTCTCCCGAATCGGGCTTTTCAATTCCTGATAAAATTTTCATCAGGGTTGATTTTCCGCTGCCATTTTGGCCCAAGATGCCTGATATAATTCCTTTTTCCACTTCAAGGTTTATGTCTTTTAAAATATATCTTTTATTGTATTTCTTACATAAATTCTTTATCTTCACTATCGCCTGCATCTGATACCCCTGCCTTAGATATTCTAATAACTGCATTTACAATCTCATCTTCACTAAAACCAAGTAGTTTCATGCTTCCAATAAACTTTTCAACCAATTGGTTGGACATATTTAACCTTAGGCTTGTTATCTTATCCTTATCCTCAGTTATGAACACGCCAATTCCTCTCTGTGTATATATTATTCCTTCAATTTCAAGTTCTCTTAATACACGCTGTATTGTATTGGATGTGACATTGAATTGTTCGGACATATCCCTGACTGAAGGAAGCCTGCTTCCGGGTAAAAACTGGCCGGAAACTATCTGCTCTTTTATCCAGTTCATAATCTGAACATAAATGGGTGTATTGTTTTCAAACTTTAAATCCATACAATCTCCTATCTTTTTATAAAATTCATTACCTATATTAAAAGACCACTCACTTTTAATATTATCAGTTTATTGAAAAATAACTGACTTGTAAATTTTTTATGTAAATACGATTTAAAAATATTTTATTACCTAGCCATCTAGAGCAAATTTTCTAGATAAAACAAATAAAGTAAATATAATGGACTTAAAGTGTTGCACTGTGTTACTTACATAATACACTCCTACAGATTTAATGTCAATACTTTTACTAAAGGTATGATTAAAAAATTACTTTCACTTTTGAGCTAGATTCCTAAAATTGTTTAAATGAAATTTTATATATATATTTACCATCTTTTATTTTCAATATTTTTGCATTAACATAAAAATGAGCTCAGCAAAATCAATACAGTACTGTAAACGAACTTACTGAAATCCAGTAGCAGCACTAGTGTCAAGTTACTTATAATATAGCAGTTTTGGCTTAAAGTACGCACCTAACCACTAATAGATATAACAAACAAAATTATGTCTAGACATAACAAAATCACTTGCGATTTTGCAACCTTGTAATTCATATTCATTAAAATGGGGAGATTAATAATGGAAAACTCAATTAAAATATTGTCATATAACTCAAACACTGAAGCTAAAATAAACACCGTATTTCCTTGGTTTAAATTACAGAACACAGGAAACAGTGTAATAAATCTTTCAGATGTAAAGGTCTGTTACTACTATACAATAGATGGTCCTGAGGTTTGCCAAAACTTCTGGTGCGACTGGTGTAACAGGGGAGCAGAAAATGTTACTGCTACTTTTGTTAAAATGAGAAGTCCAATGTCAAAAGCAGACCATTATATTGAGATCGGTTTTAAAGCAAATGCCGGAAAACTCGTACCAGGCGAAAGCATCGAGGTGCAATCAAGATTTGCCAAATCCGATTGGAGCAATTTCAATCAGTTAAATCATTATTCCTTTAACCAAATAGCTGCCAGTTATTCATTATGGGATAAAGTATCAGGCTTTATCTCGGAACGCCTTGTATGGGGAGAAGGAATATCACTGGATAAGTCAAATCTTGTCCTTAAAAAAGGAGACAATTTAAAGCTAAATGCCGATATTAGTCCTATAGAGAACGCAAACCCAACGGTGGTTTGGGGCAGCAGTAACCCTGATATTGCTGATGTAAATCAGGAGGGACTTATTACAGCTAAAGGCGGAGGTATAGCAACCATTATCGCAACTTCATCTGCAAATGGCTTTGTGGCAAAATGCCAGGTAGCTGTACATGGGTTTTTGATGGGAAAAATAAAGGAAGCTGCCAGTGATGCAGATATTCATGGGGTTAATGTAAGTATTTATGATAAAGAAGGTTATACTCTGGTAGGTTCAGACACAACTCAATCTGATGGAACCTACCTTATAAACCTGGCACCTGGAGAGTATAAAATTGTGATATCCAAAGAAAACTATATTACTGTAGAAGGCTTTGTAAATGTACAAAACAGCACATCCACATACAACACGTTGATAAAGCTTGTACCAAATAAATATACCGGCAGCGGTACTATAGAAGGACATATAAAAAATGCACATAACAACGAGGGCATAGGGAAGGCAACTATTAATTTGAGAAGGGGATTTAATGTAATAGAAGGAGAGATAACAGCTTCAGCACTTACAAACGAAGATGGTGGTTACATGATTACAGTGGATGCTGCAGGTTGTTATACAGGGGAGATTATTAAGGATGGCTTTATTAAAGATTACTTTACCGTTGAATCCATTAATGGAATTACCAATTTAAATCAGCATGCTTATTTAGTACCTAATCTGCAATGCGGCCAGACCTCAGCTGTACTTACATGGGGAACAGATCCTAGAGATCTTGATGCACACCTTACAGGACCTACACCTGATTGTAAGAGGTTTCATATAAGCTATCCCAACATATATTTTAAATTTGCAGATACTCAGTATGCAAAAATTGAAGTTGATGATGCCGATGGGTATGGACCTGAATCCATAACAATACTTAAACAAATTGGCGGTATTTACAGATTTTCCGTTCACGATTTCTCAGGCAGGAGTTCAAACCCTTGTGTGGGCTTGGCAAACTCCAATGCAAAAGTAAAGGTTTACCGTGAAAACGCCCTTGTATCGGTGTACAATGTCCCTTTAAATCTGGGCGGAACAGTCTGGACCGTATTTGAAATAGACGAAAGCAATATAACCCCGGTTAATAAAATGACTTATGCGTCAGAACCGGCAAAAATAAATTAATCAAATATAACCCCCTATAATACGCCCAGTACCTTTCAAAAATACTGGGCTTTTAGTTTTGAAAACTTTTTTCTTCATATATCATCATGCTTTTGAATACTTATAAATGTATAAATCAGGAGTATAAACTATAAGATATATGAAGATAATGGTATTAAAAAGAAAAACACTAGTGTTAATTGCTTTTATAGCAATACTTTTTTTATTTTCGCTCTTTTGTACTATACTGAGCTTTATTAAAAGTGCAAATAACGATTCATGTGCCAAAGTAGTCGTAATTGATCCAGGCCATGGCGGTATAGATGGCGGCACTACTCTTGCAGGCGTAATGGAAAAAGAAGTAAATCTTTATATATCTAAAAAGCTAAAATTTTACCTGGAAGAGAAGGGGTTTGAGGTTATCATGACCCGTGAAAAGGATACTTCATTAGATGGGCTGTCAAAGACAGGCGAGACTCGCCACCTAAGAGATTTAAACGCAAGGGTCAATCTAATTAACTCGAGCAATGCCAAATTGTTCTTAAGTATCCATGTAAATTGCTATTTAAGAAATCCTAGTGCAAATAGTGCTATTGTTTTTTACAGTAGCAAGTATCCCAAATCCAAAATACTTGCTGAGAGCACACAAAAAGAATTGAATTCCATCACTTTCGACGGAAATAAGAGATCTCCACACGAGCCTATAACAGCCGATTATTTTATATTAAATAAAACCAACATACCTGGGGTTATTGTAGAAACAGCTTTTATTTCCAATGATAATGACAGATACCTGCTAAAGAAAGATGAATTTAAAGATGAACTAGCACGAGCAATCGCACAAGGTGTTGAAAATTATTACTCCGAGGCTTATAACAGCACGCCCTTAGTTTAAAGCACCCTGACTTTTTATGATACCATCCAACCTATTCACATAATCAATAAACTCATTCTTGCCCTTTTCAGTCAGATTATATCTGGTGCGGGGCTTGTTGTTAAAAAAATCTTTAAGTATTACTATGTAACCTCCCGCCTCAAGCTTTGAAAGATGAATACTGAGGTTTCCATCGGTAGCACCGGTTATTTCCTTAAGCTCCCTGAAAGTTTTCTGACCGGTTATAAGGGCTGTAACAATTGCTATACGAAGCTTGGACTGAAATATATCAGGAATTGAGTTTATATCCAAGTTGCTCCCTCCTTGCCTGTTGAGCCCTTAAGTAAAATCCTGTATATAAGAAGGTAAATGGCAGCGATATGGCATACAGCAGTTGAATTAAGGTACTGTTAAATATAGGTACCCAAGTATATGCATGTAAAGCACTTAAAGCTATATAAACCACTCCAATTTTCATGGGCTGCTTATATCCTGTAAATAATGCAGTTGCAATAAGTGCAATTGCCAGGCTGAAAAGAGTCATTGAAAAATTATTTATTTCCAAAGCGATAGTTTGCATGCCTGTGCCTGATAATGCAGGAGTATTGATATTTACCTTGACGGGAATAACATTCATTATAAGTACTAACATCCATAATTTCATTAGATGCTTTTCAAGACCCACAAGAGGAATCTTTTTGGATATTTGCCTGTATATCAATCCAGCAGCCAAAGCTACTATTCCTAAAGGAAAAAAATAGCCCAGCACAGGATATTTTCCCATTATTTCCATTGTGCTTTCCCGGTTTTGATTCATCGCAATCATTACGATACTGTTAAGAATAAAGAGCAGTCCCCAGTATATAAATATTTTACTGAAGGCACTAAAGGACCTACTGGTCTTATCAATTACCCCCTTAATCAAAGAAATATTCTCGACAGCCTCACTTAATTTTCTTTCATCCATACAACCAACTCCTTTTAATCATTAAAGTACTTTATATTATAAAGTATACGCTTATAAACAATATTTGTCAATAGCACTTTATAATTATTAGTACAAAATCACGAAGTGGTAATAGGAAATAGCACGAGTGAACAGACAATAAAAAAAAGCTGCAAGCAAATGTTTTACACTTTGCTTGCAGCTTTTTTATGCCATTCTTACTTTACGTTGAATCCCGCAAGATACTTTGCATAATAGAGAGGATTAACTTTTAAGTTGAAATACAATTCCTCATCACTAATATCAAGTGCATAGAGAAGGCACGGGTCCCTGTTATTGATTTCAATCAGCCACAAATAGCCGTACTCATCCACTCCTATATCAAGGCCCAGGAAGCCGCAATTGATTCCGCAGTCATCCAGTTCGTAGCACACTTTTTCCGCCAAATACTCTATACTTTCCCTAACCTCGCTTGAGTGATCAACGGAAGAAGGCAAAGCCTTCTCTAAAAGCTCCTCCGCTCTAAAGACAGTTCCCCCGCTGGAAATATTGCTTACAACACTGCCGTTTTCTCCGCATCTTCCGAAAACTGCCATGCACTCCCACATATTCCATTTGTTTTTCTGAAGCACACACCTGAAGTCTACTATTTTTTCATCATATTTTAAAAGCTCTATTCCCTGCTGTACAATGTATTCTTTGTCAGCAAACCGCTTTCCCATATAATCACGGATTTCATCAATGCTGTTTAGGGCTACCTCATGATTTTCTCCTTTGTGCCTGAACTTTAGAATCATGTTTTCTCCATTCATGCTTGCCTGCACAATTCCATGCCCCTTAAGCCCTGAAGCGGGCTTAATATATACTTTATCATACTTTTTAAGCATATTAATCACATCTTCCCAGGATGTATACCTCATGGTATATGGCAAATGCTGCCCGGCAATACAGCTTGAGGCAAGCCATTTATACATATCCCATTTGCTGAAGTAGTGGTTATTGAATATACAGTCCCCCATAACAGTGAGAAAATGGTTCTTCCACTGTTCATTAAGACCAATCTTACGATAAATTGCCGAGGGATATGGAAAGGTTGCCCTCTGCCATTTGCCTAAACCGGGATTATAGCAAAAGCCTTCAATTAGATGCCTTACGCCGTCTACCTTATCAAGACCAAATACTACAATTGCACCGTTTATATCAGAATAGTTCCGTGTATACATAAGCAGCTTTCGCAAACAGGAATCGGTAAAATCTTTATCCTCTTTTTTAAGCAGTAGCCCTATAAAAGGGCCAATGGAAATCTCGTTTTTATAAACCGAAACTTCGTATGCCAGGTAATCGGGAATATACAGATCTTGGGATACATTGTCTGATAATAAAATCACATTATCCGGGACGTTCTCTGATGTTTTAACTTTTACATAGTGCCTTTTACTCCCAAAACTAATATAGGCTTGCTTTTTGCTTCTTATATTTATTTCGTCGGCTGTCTTAGGATTAACAGTGAATACGGAGTGGTTATTTGAATCTGATTTTATGGTAAATACGCTGCTCATTTTTTACACACCCTGAAAATATATTGATTTTGATATTTGGCTACATAATAACCATTGGATAGGTATCGGTATCGTCCACCTTATACTCTCTTGATGATACTGCAAGCATTACCATTGGCTCATCTTCCTCGTTTTTAAAGGCATGCACCACATTAGCAGGCACCTTTATTATGATATTATCGCCTGAAGAGAGCTTTACAGTTTCAGAGCATCCGGTCTCCAAATCCTTCAACGAAAAGCTGGCCGTTCCTTTCAATACGGTAAAATACTCCACAGTCTCCTTGTGATAATGGTTGCCCCTTACGGCACCTTTGTTTGAGTACAAAACATATACCTCTTCAATATCCATGCCAATACAGCTTTTCATTGCTATTTTCTTAAGGCTGCCGCGTTTATCTTCAAATGGCTTAAACCTTATGATTTCAAATCTCTTATCCATTTTTTGCAGCCTCCGTACTATCTAAACCCACGCCAATATAAGTTATTCCAGCATTCTCCATTGTCTTTTTGTCATATACCCTACGTCCGTCAATTAAAACAGGCTTACTCATAAAGCTTACAAACTCATATGAAGGTATAGAAGTAAACTCCGGCCAGCTTGTTATCAGCATTGCTGCATCTGCATTTTGAAGTGCCATCTTATAATCCGTCATAAGATGCAGCTCTTCATTATCATTGGGTAGTACCATGCTCGCATTTTGGACAGCAATTGGGTCCACAGCAAACACTTTAGCTTTTTGCCTAAGAAGCTCCCTTATTATTATAAGAGCTGGAGATTCTCTTACATCATCAGTGTCAGGCTTGAAAGCAATTCCTAAAACCGCTATCTTCTTCCCCTCAAGCCCATTGATGTTTTTTCCCAGTCTTGTAACAAGCCTCATAGGCTGGGTTTCATTTATATTCATTGTGGATTGAAGTATTTCGGGTTCATAGCCTTTGCCTGCTGAGAATGATATCAACGCTTTGACATCCTTGGGGAAACAGCTTCCTCCAAAACCGCACCCAGCCCGCAGATAACTGATCATTTCAGGATTTACAAGCCGGTTTCCTACTTTCGGATTAAACCTTTTATCCAAAGTAACAGACTCAAGAACCTCCCTTACATCGACACCGCCTGTTTCCTCACATATGGAAGCAATCTCGTTGGAATAGGAAATAAGTGTGGCCAATAATGCATTAGATGTGTACTTGATCATTTCAGCAGTTCTCAGATTTACGCGAATGATCGGAGCCTTAAAGTGGCCTTTATAAATCCTGTTTACTACATTGAAGCTCTTATTGTCATAAGCTCCTATCACAATCCTGTCTGGATTCATAAAATCCTCAACAGCTTTACCTTCCCGCAGGAATTCAGGGTTCATGGAAAGCCCGAATTGCCCTGCCTTTTTACCCGAGGTAGTTTCCAGAATATTTTTTACAATAGTGTCTGTGGTTGTTGGAGCAACAGTGCTTTTTACACAGACAACATGGTATTTATCCTTGCCTTTTAATATCTGTCCAATTTCAGTGGCACAGCCGATTATATAGCTTAAATCTATTCTCCCATCTCCAAAAGGGGTTCCCACAGCAATAATGGAAACATCGGAATTCATTACAGCATACTCTAGGTCGGTGGTTGCTTTCAGATTACCTTTACCTATAACCTGCTCCAACAAGACCTGCAGTCCTGGTTCATAGATTGTGGCTTCGCTGTTGTTGATCCTTGTAACAATGTCTTCCCTTTTATCAACGCAGGTTACCTTGTGCCCCTTATGGGCAAGGCTTACACCTGTAACAAGTCCTACATACCCGGTACCAATAATGGAAATCTTCATTGCTGGCTCCCCCCTTCAAAATGGTATGCTTTTTTATACCATTCCATGGTTCTTCTTAAAGCCTCATCCAAATCGATTTTAGGCTCATAACCCAGTAATTTTTTGCTCTTAGTAAGGTCAGGACACCTTCTTTGCGGATTGTCAATAAGGTAGTTTATATCGCTGCTTTGTCTATATTCAACATCAATACCGCCAACAGTTCGTGCTACTGCCTTTGCTAAACCGAGCATAGATATCTCCAACTGATCATTGCCTATATTGAAGGCTTCTCCGTTACAATCAGAAAGCATAGCCCTCAAAAAACCACACATGGCATCACTTATATAGCAGAAGCTTCGTGTTGGTGCACCATCGCTCAATATCTCAATTTTTTTGCCATTAAGTGCGTTGTAGAAGAAGTCCGGAATAACCCTTTTATCATCAATTCTGAGACCTGGTCCGAATACATTGAAAGGACGGACCACCTTAACCGGCAAATCATGCTGATTGTAATAATTTACGCATAGGGTTTCACCAAGCCTTTTGGATTCATCATAGCATGCCCTTGGACCGGTACATGATACATTACCGTTATAATGCTCCGGAGTTGGAATCCAGGCTGGGTCCGGATTTCCGTATATTTCACTGGTGGAAAAGAACAGAAAGCTTTTTACTTTTTTCTTTACCCCTAAATCCAATAGGTTCTTTAATCCTGTAACATTTGTTTCAATTGTTTCAATGGGATATTTTCTATAAAAGGTAGGTGATGCAATGCTGGCAGCATGTACTATATAGTCAACCTTGCCTCTTATGGAAAAGGGTTTGGCCACATCCCTGTTTAGAAATTTGAAGTTTTTATTATCACTCAAATGCTTGATTCTTTCAGGGATACCTGATATGAAATTTTCGAGACATATTAAACGGCAAGGCTTTTTAAAAATATTCCTGTTGCAATAATCTATTACATCAAGGAAGTACCCTCCTATAAAGCCTCCGCCGCCGCTTACAAGCCATGTGCTTCCCTCAGCCTTCTTAAGCATATCCCTAAGTTCATTACTTATATATTCAACATCTTCATATATAACGTTATTAAAGCTCAAAATGATCATCTCCCTGTATTCTCATATTTGTGCAGATTATTTTTGTACCAATCGATAGTGCGAATGATTCCTTCCTCCAAGCCTATTTGAGGTTCCCAACCCAGTACATTCTGAATTTTTTTTATATCAGGCTGCTGCTTCCACATTTCATTCTCCCTGTATGGAACAGCTCCATAATTGGGTTTGCTCTGAGCATTCAAGTTTTTGAAGACAATATCTACAAGAACCTTCATCTTATGCACAACACCGCTTCCAATGTTAAATATACCGTTTTTAACAGTCTTATTTTTTGCAGCAAGTACAAATCCGTCAATTATATTTTCAATATAACAGTAGTCACGGTATTGCTCACAAAGAGTGAGGTTGATATCAATGTTTCTCAAGATTGAAAGAATGAGATTTGGAAAAAACTTGTGACTGCCTTCGTTCTCTCCAAAAACCCCAAAGGATCTTAGTGTTATGATATCAATATCCTTCTCGTGTGCTATTTGGTGAGCTATAATCACGCTTGCAGCTTTAGTGCTTCCATAAATGCTTAACGGGCACAGCTCATCACGCTCTTGAATTATTGCAGTTTTATTTCCATATTCCGCACATGAGCCGGTATTGATAAACTTTTCACATCCTGTTTCTGCCACAGCGTTTATAAGGTTCATAGTTCCTGTTATGTTTGAGTTTACTGCCACATGGTAATCCTTCTGCCTGGCATCAACACCATAAGCTCCGAAGTGGAATATGAAATCCGGCTTTATCTGATTCACATAAGTTACAAGTGCTTCCTGATCTCTTAAATCAATATTCCTAACATCTATTTCCTCTATAACATCTTCAATCCGCCAAAGATCTGACGATTCTCTGGCCAAAGCACACACGTTTGCATTTTCTTTTGCCATCCTCTGGACCATATGTGATCCTATAAAGCCACTGGCCCCTGTAATGAGGACTTTCTTTCCTTTAAAAAATTCTTCTGCCATTTATGCCTCCCTAAACCTATACAACTATTCCCAATTGGCCCATGGTCTTTTATTGTTCTTCCACATTTCGTTTATAAGCTGCACGTCTTTTACTGTATCAAGGGGCTGCCAGAAACCATCATGCTGATATACGGCAAGCTCCCTGCCCAGAACCAGTTGTCTTAAAGGTTCCTCTTCCCATACACATTGTTCATCATCACTTAAATAATCAAATACTCTCTTATTTAAAACGAAGAAACCGGCATTTATCCATCTGTCCATTATTGGCTTCTCCTCAAATTTTGTTACTACGCCTTCCTCTACCTCCATAACTCCATAACCTGATCTTGGCCTGATTGCTGTTACGGTTGCAATTCTACCCTTTTGTTTATGGAATTCATAAAGTGCATCTATATCTACATCAGATACTCCGTCACCATATGTCAGCATAAACTCATCCTCATCAATATACTTCTGTATCCTTTTTATCCTGCCTCCGGTCATTGTTTCAGGCCCTGTGTCGGCGAATATTATGTTCCAGCTTTCCGGTGAATTTAAACTACTTATTTTCATTCCATTTTTATGGGTCTTCAGACGAAAATCATTATTTCTCCAGTCCATATTGACAAAATAGTCCTTTATCGCCTCCTGATTGAAACCGAGACAAAGCACAAACTCATCAATATTAAACTCCTTATAGTACTTCATAATATGCCATAGTATTGGCATCCCCCCAACTTTTACAAGCGGTTTGCAGGTAAAAGTGGAATCATAGCCCATTCTAAGGCCTTTTCCCCCACATAGAATTACAGCCTTCAATTGAAATCCCCCCGAGTCTCATTCCCTATTTCTTTTAAAATAGTTAATAAAATTATTTGTACTGCTATCCTTCCAAATACTCTTATAAACCCCATTATCCAAAGTCTTGACAAAGCCAATAACCTTCCTTATTTGCTTTACATATCTTCCGTAAATATACCTGACAGCATTTTCAGGCAGTTTTCTCCTGTTGCACAGCTCATACTCACATTCATTGTAAATATCAAACCCGCTGAAATGGTAAACAATTAGCTCATTGTTGTTGCAAAATACAGTTTTTTTGTTTTTGGATATTTCAACCCTTCTTACATTCCAAGGGCCTAAATTAATCCCCATATTTTCAGTAACCTTTACATTTCCAAACATCTGAGGCCAGTAATCCAGGTATTTTTGATCCGACCAGCGGTCTTTCTCAATTTTGTTGTAGCACCACTTGATGCACTGAATTTTCCACCAGCACAGACATTTAAATGCAGTTTTATCTCTCATAAAGCCTATAAGACCTGCCGAGAAGCTGCCGAACATTTTTTCCGACTTGGGGTTCATCCAAAGCTTGCTTATAAATATAGATGCCTTTCCCCATTCCTCGTAAACCTTGCTTACATCATTAAAGAAAAACAAGTCTGCATCACAATATAGGATCGAGTTAATGTTGTAATTGTTTTTTAAGATAAACTGGATAAAAGGAGCTTTGAGCGTCCAGCAATATTCATTTACTTTTCTGGTTTCTTTAGCTTTATAAAGTTTTCTGCCTTCTAGGTTTCTAAGCTGAAAAATTGTTGTGTTTTCAAGATTTATTTTTTTCATAAAGTTATACGACAAATCATCGGTACACAAGACCCAAAGATGGAAGTTAGGCATATTTTTTTTAAGTGATATATATAAGGCTAAGCCTTTTACCAAGTAGTCTTTGCTGAATATTGTACAAATATGGTGAATGCCTGTTTCCTCTCCTTCATTTGCCTTCAAGTTGAAATAGTTTCTTATAAAATAATCACCTCTGGGTTTTAATTCATAGAAACCTTTATGGACATTTCCAATAAACTTCATGATATGGTTTGAGGCCTGAATATATGGAATGTACAACCATTTAATAATATTGTCATGAAAGTTCATCTTATAGCCGCACAAATCAAACTCATTTCCATCAAAGTATTTAAACCCGTAATAGTGATATAAAATAAGTTTTTCATGGTTAACATAAATTTCACCGTCATATAGGTCAACCTTACAACCCCTTATAATATAAGGAGTTATGTTTACTCCCATATTTTTAATGACTCCCACATTCTGGAACCTTTCCAGCCAGTCATTTACATAAACCTGGTCACTCCAGAGCCCATTTTCCCATTTATCGTAGCACCATTCAATAAGCCTTGCCCTAAACCACTTAAGGCACTCCAGTCCGTATTTATCCTTTTTGAACCCCATGAATCCTGTATTGTAAAAGCCGTTTGTAAAACCCATCCTTCTATGAGGCTTTCTCCATCTTTCCTCAGTCAACATTATTGAGTAATCTCCCCACTCATTGAAAATGGGATCTGGGTCGGAACAAAATAATGTATCTCCATCCAACCATGTGATATGGTCGGTTTCTTCATAGTTCTGTAGTATATATAGGCAAGCAGATGCCTTGGAGGTCCATGCATACTCCTTGTCACTTCTGGTGCTTTTAATCTGAAGAAGTTCCTTATCATACTCCTCTATTTCTCTTAGGGTTATTAGTGTCGCATGTTTTAAATCCATTTTTTCCAGCAGGTACTTAACGTCATCGTGTAAGCATATGATAAAGTAATGAAAATCCTTATCCCAACGTTCCATTGAGTAGTACAGCAGCAGCCCTTTGTAAACATAATCCCTGCTGAATGTAGAACAGTAATAATGTCTCACTCTTGCCGATACCCCTTTCATTAATCTGATCTATTTTTTACTATCAATATATTCAGCTGCTGGAAAATGAGCTACATAATAACTTGACAAATGCAAAAGTATTTATTGTATAATGAACATAAAGAAAATCAGAACGTTTATAGTCAGGAGTATTTTACTGTATGAGGAAGCTTATTATTTCAGGGGTGCTGTGTATATCACTGGCAGCTATCGGTGTTTCAATCTTCAGCTACTATAACTACCATAACCCGCTTTATTATATAAGAAACCCTATATCTGTTGAAAATCTTAAATTTGATATGGACAAGGATTCTGATGGAGTCAATGACCTTGACGATATTGTTGAAGGAGCAAGAAAGGAAATAACCAACAATACCAAGTATAAAGATGGGTATTTTGATGGAGGATACCCTCCTCCAAGTGAGGGTGTATGCACCGATGTGATTTGGAGATCCCTTAAAAATGCGGGCTATGACTTAAAAGCCCTTATGGATATTGACATAAGGAAGAACCTAAAGGATTATGCCAACAGAATTACCAAGCCTGACCCTAACATTGACTTCCGTCGGGTAAAAAACCAGCTTGTATTTTTTAGAAAATATGCAAAAAGCCTTACACTTGATGTTATCCCTTACGACAAAGAAAATTTATCAAACTGGCAAAGGGGAGACATAGTTATTCTAAATACACCTGAAACCGATCACGTTGCAGTAATATCCGACAAGAGAAGAAAAGACGGTGTACCTTATATACTGCACAACGCAAGTACATATGCAATGGAAGAAAATCTGCTTTTGAAGTGGAGCAAGAAGAAATATATTATAGGGCATTTCAGGTTTCCCAAGAATTGACATGAAGAAACTACTCCTATATTGATTAATAGTGAACTGCATAGTTTTATCAGCTCATTATCAATTAAATAGGAGCAGTTTTAATTTATGGTATGAGGATTAATATCTGCCCTTCAATCACAGCGGCTTGACCGGGACATAAATATCCACTATATGCATCTTCTCAGGATGCTGATTGTGGTCATTTAAATAGAGCTCAAAGCACGGACCTTCATCAGGCTGGTACCCACTTTCAGGAAACCACTCACCGCATATGGTATTCCACGCATCCTGATATTGGTCACCTTTTATTTCAAAATGCCCTATTGCATATTTACCCCCTGAGATTTTCATCTTGCCGATTTCACCATCTACCTGAGTGTCTTCAGGAGCTGTCATGCAAGCACTGATTCTTAAGTTGTTTTCCTCTGTAATCTCCGGGTTGTCATGATATACCGTAATCATCTTAGTTTCCGGGAAATTGATAAGGCCTCTGGCATCAGCCCAAGTATATAACTTACCAAAAAGTCTGTCGAACAAGGTTTGGTCTCCCTTGTAAGACCCCGTATTCCTGATATACACAACGCTTAACTCAGGCATTTCCTTTACTTCTACACTGAATCTAATGTTTGACATATATTTTTCCCTCCAATAAAAATTTTTCACTGCATCTTTATTGTAAGGAAAATCTTTAGCATTTTCTTTTCCCAAATTGCTATCCATTTTGCAATTCTTGCTTTTATATAACCTGGGATTCTTTCTCCATTCTCCTGCACTTACGTTAAAATATTTCTTAAACGCCCTTGCAAAGGAAGCTTGATTTGTAAAACCGCATTCATATGCTACTTCTGTAATAGACTTTTTAGGGTTTGCAACAAGAGTACTAGCTGATTTTTCCAGACGAATCCTCTGAATATGCTGATAAAGAGATTCCCCCGTCATTGCACTGAATATTCTGTGAAAATGATACGGAGAAAAATTTGCAACCTCAGCAAGTTTTACTACAGACAATTCCTCGCAAATATTGGCTTCTATATAATCCTGAACCTTGTTAATTCTTGACCTGTATTCCTCACGAAGCAATTCTTTTCTATAATCCATATCCCTTACCCCACATAAAGGCTGCTCATCATGTATAAGGCCTCACTTCTTAAACTTGGCTAATGCATCTGCTAAAGCAGAATTAATGCTTTCAGACTTATTCTGCATATTTAAAATCTTGCTTACCTCTTTCTTATTTACTTCACTTTTCTTTCTTTCGGTAAAATCCGAAACCCTCTCTCTGTATCCGCAAGCACAATAGAAAGATTTCTTTTCATCCTCTCCCCTTATCTCCATTTTCTTATGACACTCGGGGCATCTTGCATTGGAAACCAGGGACACTGATTTCCTAAAGCCACATTCACGATCTGAACACACAAGCATCTTCCCTTTTTTCCCTTTTACATCCAATAGGTACTTGCCGCATTCAGGACATCTTTCCCTTGTCATGTTGTCATGAGTGTAAGCAGCAGAACTGGTAACACAATCCCTTACCAGCTTTGTGGCATAACCTTTCATATCTTTAATAAACAAATCAGGGTTGGATTTTCCCTTGCTGATATGGGAAAGCTGAAGTTCCCATTTGGCAGTAAGCTCGGGTGATTTTAAGTCCTGAGGTACCAATCCTATAAGCTGTACTCCCTTGGAAGTAGGAAAAATCTCCTTGCCTCTTTTCTCTACATAAAAAGAGCTGAACAGCTTTTCAATAATGTCTGCCCTTGTAGCGGGAGTACCAAGACCTGATGTGTTTTCTATAGCTTCCTTTAAGGCCTTATTATCTATAAACTTGCCCGGGTTTTCCATTGCCGAAAGAAGTGTTGCCTCAGTATAGCGGGCAGGCGGCTTGGTCTTGCCGTTAACTGTCCTTACAGACAGTATCTTAAGGCTTTCATTCTTTTTAACATCGGGAAGAGATTGATCTTTATCCTCATCCTCCTCGCTGTCATCATATGCACTCCCGTCATATATGGATTTCCAGCCCTTGGATTTTACAATCTTACCCTTCGCGTATAGACTCTCTCCCTGGACATCTGCCTTTATGGTGGTTTGCTCATACTCAAAGGGAGGGCTTAGTACCGCGATAAATCTCTTTGCTATCAGATCAAAAATGCTTCTCTCTTCCTGACTCAATGCACCAAGGTTTACATACTGCTCCGTTGGGATTATTGCATGGTGGTCTGTAACCTTGCTGTTGTCCGCAAACCTTTTTGTTACAACTATTTTGTTCCTCATTATTTGGCGTACATGCTCTGCATACGGACCTACTGCGATGCTTTTCAGCCTGTCGGGCAATGTTGGAACAATATCATCGGTTATATACCTTGAATCAGTTCTAGGGTATGTTACAATCTTATGCATTTCATATAATCTCTGCATAATGGATAATGTTTGCTTTGCCGAATAGCCAAACCTTTTGTTGGCATCTCTCTGGAGCTCGGTCAGATCATACGCAAGAGGCGGCGGCTCCTTCTTAGTTTCCTTTCTTATATCCGCGACAGTGGCCATTTTATTGTTCAGCTTGGCCACTATTGTATCGGCTTTAGACTTGTCAAATATCCTTGACTGCCCTGAAGCCTTGTCCTGCCACCTTAAATAAAACCCATTGACTTTAGCCTCAATAGTCCAATAATCCTTCGGAACAAACCTGTTTATCTCGTTCTCCCTTTCAACAATCATGGCCAATGTCGGGGTCTGCACCCTTCCTGCCGAAAGCTGAGCGTTATACTTGCATGTAAGTGCCCTTGTAATGTTAAGACCAACCAGCCAATCAGCTTCAGCTCTGCACTGTGCCGATCTGTACAGATTGTCATATTCCTTTGACGGTTTAAGATTATTAAATCCATCCCTTATGGACTTATCTGTCTGTGAAGATATCCAGAGTCTTTTAATAGGTTTTTTAAAGCCTGACTTCTTAATAATCCACCTTGCCACCAGTTCTCCCTCACGTCCGGCATCGGTAGCAATAACCAGTTCGTCTATGTCATCCCTCTTCAAAAGCTCTTTTACCACTTTAAACTGTTTTGCTGTTTCCTTTATAACTACAAGCTCCATCCTGTCGGGAAGCATTGGCAAATCCTCCAGCTTCCAGGACTTGTACCTGTCACTGTAAACCTCTGGATCTGCAAGAGTCACAAGGTGACCCAATGCCCATGTTACAATATATTTTGAACCGGAAATATACCCGTTGGCATTTTGATTACAATTTAATACCTTTGCAATATCCCTACCAACAGAAGGTTTTTCCGTTAGCACTAAAATTCGTCCCATTATTTTTTATACTCCTCTCGGCCTTAAAGCACACAAAATTATAGAAATTATGTTTTTTCCATGTTATCATATTATTAAGAATTTTTATAGTATTATTGTAACGTATATTCATCTGTCCAGAACATGCACCAAAGAAAGGAAAGTGAAAAATGTCTTTTAAAAGGGTTATTTTATTAATTCTATCGTTTTCTATAATTGTAGGAGCCGTTGGTTGTTCCTCCAGGGAAGCAGAAAACCCAGACGCTCCTGATTCCAGTCAAGTAGCAGCTACCATAGGCAGCCAAAAAATCACCAAAGACGAATTTGTTTTTTATTTAAAAAATGCTAAACGAGATATGGAACAGCTGTCAGGGGTCTATGGAAAGGAAGAATCGGTAATAAAAAAGTTTTGGGAAACCAAAGTAGCCGGTGAAGATCCCATGGCCACAGCAAAGGAGAAAAGCCTTAATGCTCTAAAAGAGCTTAAAATACTTCTGACACATGCCAAATCTCAAAATCTTAAGCTTGACCAGCAAAGTTTGGATAAAATCAAAGCACATATGGACAGCATAGTCAAAGACCATGGAAAGGGCGACCAGAAAAAGGCAGATAAGTTTACCCAGGAAACGTATGGTATCAAATTCAGTCAATATGAAGCTATATATAAAGATTATGTTCTTGCATATGAAATATTTGTAAAAAAGTTCAAACAGGACTTGAACATACCCGACAAAGAAATAAGTGATTATTACAACAACAACAAGAAGACTTATGACAGGGTTATAGCAAAGCATGTTCTTATTTCAACCGTCGACTCGGAAGAAAAGGAGCTCCCACAAGCCAAGCTGGATGAAAAGAAAAAGCTGGCAGAAGATATACTTCAAAAGGCCAAAATCGGCACTGACTTTGAAAGCCTTGTAAAACAGTATTCTGAAGATCCAGGCAGTAAGGATAAGGGCGGACAAATCCAGGCAGCCAGAGGAAGAACTGTTAAGGAGTTCGACCAGTGGTTATTTAGTGCAAAGGACGGCGATTTCGGTCTTGTAAAAACCAAATACGGTTATCATATAATCAAGTATATTAAAAGGACAACCTTTGATGATGTCAAGTTGGAAATAAAAGAAGAGCTAGAAAATCAAAAATACAACGCAAAGATTGAAGAATGGCTTAAAGATCCAAATTATACCGTGAAACCAAATAAGAAATTGATTGACTCCATCAGTGTTTTATAAAAATACAGCAGTCTTATGGAGGCTTGATTCTAAATAAAAGTGTTAATAACCTTACAATTATCACTTTTATTATAGAATTAAGCCTCCTCTATTTTATTTTCTCTTTATTTCTGCTTGTTTCCTATGATCTCTCCGGCTAATACCCTGGTTTCAAATCCCGCCTCAGTTTGTTCCAGGATTTCATCATCAATATTAACTGTACCTTTTTTCAGAATCATAATAAGAGTTGAGCCTCCAAACTTGAAGTACCCCTTCTCATCCCCTCTTGTGACACGCTGGTCGGGTGCATATGTCTGAATAATTGATCCAACCGATGTTGCACCCACTTCCACATATAAAACATTACCGAAGTTCTCTGACTTTAGAATACTGTACTCTCTTTTATTCTGGCAGTATACTCGGGCAATAGTTTTCAAAGCTGCAGGATTAACTGAATAATAGTGTCCTTTTATCTTTATGGTTTTACTGCAGGTTCCTCCGTCTATAAAGTGAAACCTGTGATAATCCAAAGGACAAAGCCTTAAAATAATAAGTGTCCCTCCTTCATATCCGGCGGCGAGGCTTTTATCCATCAACAGGTCTCCAAGTGAATAGGTTAACCCTTTTACCTGAACCAGTTTGTTTATATCGATATCCTGCCATGCATACATCCTCCCATCTCCTGGTGAAAGGAGCTTGCTGGCGTCCTTGTCAAAGGGCCTTGTGTGTGGTTTCATTTTCCTTATAAAAAATTCGTTAAAGTTTTTAAAGCTGCATACATCATCCCGGCATTCTGATACATCTATACCATAACCGTCAATGAACTTTTTTATTAGTCCTGCACTTTTCCTGCTGTCACAAAACACACCTGAGATACTTGAATAAAGCTTCCTTTTTATCAGAAGTTCCAGACCTACCTTGCCAGGAACGGTTCCATAAAGAACATTTAAAAACTTGTCTCCAGCAACATTTTCTACCTCATACTCTTTTGTTTGTCTATTGTAGACCTTTATCAATTTATCTCCCTCCAACGTCCAGGTTGAAAAAACTTAATATTTATAACTATAATTATTTTTGACTATGCCTAAACAATGATAATTATTTAACAATTTTAAATTATATTATATGTCTTTTATCATAAAAAGTAAATCTATATGTTATAGAGAATTTAATTAGGGAGCAGATTTCACCATAATTTGCCCCACAATAAAAAGACTCGCCCACGGGCCAGTCTTTTTATCTTTATATAATTATTAAATAGAAGGGTTCATTTAAATATATAACCTTAGCCGTCAAATATTAATCATAAGATAAATTTATCATACTTCCTTTATATATTTCAATCGCAATATATGCAAATTAATAGATATTATTGTCTATCCCTGAAATACATCTTACTACAATAGACCTAAACTGTTTAATCCTTCTATCCAGTCGATAAACTGCTGGGCTGTCCTCGGCGAGCGTCCGTTATACAAAAGCTCCCATTTCATAGCCTCCTGGTGCAGCCAGTCCCTGTCTACTTTGAGGCCTCTGCTTGCTGCAAGGTTGTCAATTATTTCTAGGTACCTTTTTTTGTCAGGTAGAGTAAAGGTGACAGTTATACCGAATCGATCTGCTAAAGATAGCTTTTCCTGTATTGTATCTCCGGCTCTTACTTCATCGTCATAGTTGCTTGACATTAGCCCAGCTCTGTCACTGAATTTTTCTTTAATTAGATGTCTGCGGTTGGAAGTTGCATAAATTACCACGTTCTGTGCCCTGCATTCCAATCCTCCCTCAAGAACTGCCTTTAGTGCCGTATAGCTTTCTTCACTGTCTTCGAAAGCAAGATCATCAATAAAAAGAATAAACTTTTGGGGCTTACCCTTAATTAGCCTTATTATCTCCGGCAAATCCGACAAATAAGTTTTGGGAACCTCAATCATTCTTAGCCCCTCGTCACAATACTCGTTAAGAATTGCCTTCACTGTCGAGGATTTACCTGTTCCTCTATCACCGTATAACAAGACATTATTAGCCCTTAATCCCTTAAGTAGAAACTTTGTATTATCAATTACTTCTTTTCGTTCAAGCTCATAACCTGTCAAATCCGATAATCTGACCGGATCAGGGGTTTCGATGCCTTTTAGGCAGCCAGCCTTCCCACAATTTTCCCATATGAATCCTTTATACTGTACAAACTTTCCTGCTCCCTTGCTTCTGTGAAATTCTACAAGTGCTTCCAAAGAGTTTTGCCAGTTTTCCTGTGACATTAACTGGCCCATTATTTCACTTACAATCCCGTCTGCCGATGTCTTGGAAAATTCCCATTCAGGCAAGCCTTTGACTAAATGTTTCTCCGACTCATCCTTACAAAGAACTGAAGCAACATAATCCTTTATTTCAGACGATGTCAGCTGTGCTATTTTTTGCAAGCAATCCAGATCATGTTCAACAGCCCTTAGTACGTTTTCATCTATTCTCTGAGCACTTTTTATGCTTACATATTCATTAAATACATTCTCATTATAAATCATTCGTTTAATAACATAAAAATCAAACGAATTGAAGGAATTGTTTTTGGTCAGTACATGATAAAACTCACTATAAAATCTCACAAAATTAACCACATCAATATCATTATTATCAATATATTTAATCATCTTATAAAAACTTGAAATAACTTCATCCTGCAAAATACCTCTATAAATTGTTATAGATTCTAAGCATATATTAGCTTCTCTTATTTTATCAATCATGCT
Source organism: Pseudobacteroides sp. (assembly GCF_036567765.1). Taxonomy (NCBI): domain Bacteria; kingdom Bacillati; phylum Bacillota; class Clostridia; order Eubacteriales; family Oscillospiraceae; genus Pseudobacteroides; species Pseudobacteroides sp. The sequence continues at coordinate 23,235 of NZ_DATCTU010000090.1, read as the reverse complement.
CCAACACTCCCTTTATCATCATCTTCTATGGTGCAGCGTGCATCGCATTTTACCGGATTCTAACAAATTCGCTTGCAATTTTACAACCTTGGTATTAAAAGGGCGGGATCAGCTTAAACCCGCCCTATTATAATTATAAATGTTTTAAAAGATATTAGTCTACATTAATGGCTTTAATATCATCCATTATCAATGTTCCGTTTCCAGTAAAATCATCCACCTGGTTAACATATATGCCTACAGCTTCGATGCTGTTGAGGTTATCTTTCAAAGCAGCTGCCTTATTAGCCTCTGACTCCCATGGTGCAGGAGTAAAACCTGAGAAACTAAACACAAGGTTTTTTTCAGCTGAATCGGCAAACACTGGATAAGCCTCAAAATAAATACCATTAGCCCTGATTTGAACAACCATTTTCTGATTTAATCCATCAGGAGTAATCCACATGGATAATGCGTTCATGCTGCTCCAATCAACACCACCTGTTTGTTTGACAATACCGCTGTACCCATTTGTACCTATGGTATAATCAAATTTAACAGCCTTTCCTGAGTTATGAGGCACAAGGGAAACAGTTGAAGAATCCCCTGCTTGAGTGTAAGCATTTTTGAGCTCTTCATTATCGCTGAAATAGCCCTCAAAATCATCAACCAATGCAGGATCTGAAGGTTTTTGCTTAATACCATTTATAAAGGCTATATTATCTATAAATATAGGACCTTCATAATTCCAGTCAAAAGCCACAAAAGCCATTATTAAAGCCGTTGCTGTTCTATCCTCCAGATCCACAACCACATTGTAGCGGTACATCTTTCCGTAGTCACCTGTAGATTCAGTGTCTTGCTTGAAGTCACTGAGACGGAGCTCCAATGCACCCTCCCCATATTTTTTATACCCTGGTTCAGCAGGCATCAACGCCATTGTATACGGCTTAAACAATGTGTCCTTGGCAGTTTCGGGAAGAATTATATCAAACGCTACCTTATTAACATCCGACATATTTACAGCATTATTTATTCCCGAAAGCTTAACTTTTAATTCCTCATATGTCCAATCACTGCTGTCACCGTTATCAACAAACTTGGAATCAACCTTTATTGCCTTGAGTCCACTGTCATATGAAACAGTTCCTGTTACACTGGCATCCTCAGGAGCATATGAACCGTCATAAGTCACATCACCAAGCTCGGTATCAAAAGTAAACTTCTTTAAAACAACTTCGCCCAACACTTTGACGCTTATTGTTTCTTCCTGTATTGTTTCATCAGAATATTTCACTGTAACAGTCAAACTAAGCTTTGTACCATTCTCCTCTTTGAGTGGAGTCCAAAGGGCACTGTATTGCCCGTCAGTATCCTTTGTCATTGCTAATGCTGCATTGCTGGGAGTCTTTAATGTTACTGACGAAACAGTCTTGCCATTAGCAAATACCTTAGCCTTCACATTGGTAGGGCCTGTTACTGTAGTTCCATCATAGAGGTTTGAAATGTACATATAGGGTTTTTCAGCAACAGTATCAACATCCAGATCATAGAAGCCGTTGATTGTATCGCTGAATACTGTAAAGTCGTCGTTGTAGAAATTGACAAAGTCCTGCAAGAGTTCACTGTTACCATATATGGAATGGTGCATGTATGGCACCCAGAACTGATTCATATCAAAGTTTGCCCAAACCAACATATATGCAGCCTTATTCTTGCCTGCAGCCGCACTTTCCTTCAATGCATTAAGAAGGGTTGTAAACCAGCTTTTATTAACATTGTTTTCTTTCTTGATTCCGCTGGCAATACCTGTTTCTGTTATTGTTACAACCTTACCCCTCTTATCTGCCATCTCTGTCAACAGCTCTGTGCGGCTGACTATGGACTTCATCCATCTCTCTTCAGAAGTCATGCTTCCGCTGTCATCATACTGGTCAAAACCTAATACATCAACATAATTATCTCCGGGATAACGCTCAAGGTATTCCTCTTCTGTGCTGAAGGTACTTGAAGGTGAATATGCATAGAGGAAATTATGAACTCCTTTAACATCTCTTAAGTAATCAACGGTATAACGGAACAGCTTTATGTACTGATCAGGAGTACAGAATGCAGCTCCCCACCAGAACCAGCTTCCTGTATTTTCATGGAACGGTCTGAATATAACTGGTATTAAATTTCCGTTTTCATCCTCTATACTGTTTGCAAAAGTTGCAATATTATCGAGGAATTTATTGTATTCTGCATGCTTTGATCCGCCTGGCAGAATATGTGTTACCACATTTCCATTTAGATCATAGAAGTCTCCACCTGTTACAAAGTTAGGCATATGGGCACTTAATGTTATTACACCGCCTGTGGCATGTGCTTTCTTAACCACATCTGCAAGCAATTTAATGTTTTTCTCGACAGGTAAAGAAATATTTCCAGGTGACTCTTTACCTTCAATAGAAAGGGTATCCCACCCGAATACTGCCGGGAATGCACCAACATTATTCTTTACGTCGGACTGAGTTCCATCCTTGCTTCCGCCTGTTGTAAGTCCGAATGTAGTGGCATGCTGCTGCCCGAACATAAGGTTTTTACCGCCGATACCCTTTAACGCTGCAAATAATGAGGCTGTTTCTTTTGTAGCGTTTACATCCACTGCATCAATAGGACTAACATCATATCCGCTTGTTGATATTTTAGCCTTATCTGTTCTTGGGCCAGGATTTGGATCCGGAATTGGTGTAGGCTTCGGTTCATTTGTTCCGCTGCCTACCAAACGAATCTCGTCTATATATATCGGAGTCTGGGCTGATCCGGCAAGCTCCTGAATGTTTATTCTTTGGATTGCTGCAGGACTCCCCAGCTCACTCAATTTCATAGTAATTTCTGTCCATTCTCCCGCTTTGGCAGTGAAGTTGATGTTTGGACTTGTTGATGTCTCATCTGCAGCATCTCTCATTATTGAGAATCCCAATTTCTTGTCGCTGTCTCCACCGTTTACCCAGAATTTGATGCTTTCATATCCTGCTGTATTTATTACCTGTGCACTGTACAATGATAATGCAGCCCATGCACCTGTGTACTCTACAGAGATTGACCCCGATCCTTCCTTAACATTGGTGGTGTTTGCAAAATCAACTTGAGAACTCCATGACCAGTTCTGGAAGCCAGCTGGAAGTGAATCTTCATACAACTTTAAAATCTTGTCTTGTACCACAGGCGTACCCGAAATCACTATATCATCAAAGTATATCTGCGTTTGAGCCGAGCCACCCATTTCCTGGAAATTAATCCTTTGGATTGTCTCAGGGTTTGCAAGTTCACTTAATTTAATTTTGATCTCTGTCCATTCTCCAGCTTTTGCAGTGAACTCTACTTTAGGCGTTAGGGATGTGTCATCTGCTGCATCCTTGGTAATAAAGAAACCAACTTTCTTATCACTGTCTCCGCCGTTTACCCAGAATTTTATCATGTCATAGCCTTCTGTAGCTATTTTTTCTGGGCTGTAGAGTGATAATGCAGCCCATCCACCTGTATACGTTACTCCAAGTGACTTGGTTCCATTTTTAACAGTAGTTGTCACTTCTGTATCTTTTGAAGCATTCCATGACCAATCCTGCAATCCAGCTGCTAAAGCATCGTCATAAACTGTGAAAGTCTTTGCAGACACCTGTACCGGTATTGCGGCCAGTGTAAGATTGTCAATGTATATTGTAGTCTGGGCTGCACCTGAACGTTCCTGGATGTTTATTCTCTGAATTGTCTCAGGGTTACCCAATTCGCTTAATTTTATTTTAACTTCTGTCCATTCTCCTGCTTTTGCAGTAAACTCAACTGTTGCACTTGCAGTATCAGCAACAGCATCTGTTATGCAGTACAATCCCAAATTCTTGTCGCTGTCTCCGCCATTTACCCAGAAGTTGATGCTTTCATATCCTGCAGTGTCAATCTTTGTAGGACTGTAAAGCGATAAAGCTGCCCATGCTCCTGTATATGTTACAGCAATAGAATTACCTTCCTTAGCAACCTCTGAATTTGCAAAATCCCTATCACATGTCCAAGACCAATCCTGCCAGCCTATTAACAAGCCGTCCTTATAAACATTTATATCTGTTTTAGGTGATGGCTTTCCTGTAGGCGTAGGCGTTGGTGTATTTGTGGGTACAGGCGTACTTGTCGGTGTAGGAGTTATAATAGCAGCGTCTTCATAATCCGCAGGGGTAGCACCAAAATGTTTGGCTAAAATAACAACATCCTGCATGCTTATTGTTGCGTCTAAATCAAAGTTAACATCTGCATTAAAATTGACATCACCGGCAACCGAATTAAAAGCTTTGGCAATTGCAAAAACATCAGCCATGTTTATCATGTTATCGGCAGCACCGTTTTTGGGGATATCACCAGCCCAAAGATTTAATGGTTTCTCGCTTGTAGAAACAAGGGACTTGTTATTTCCCGGAACATTCTTTACCAATCTTGAAAGGTAGCCCGGCTTGGATATGATAAGATTATATGAAGCATCTTGCTTTTGAACTCCATCAATCCTGAAAAATCCTGCTGCGTCAGTAACCCCAGTGAGTTCAGTCCCTAGCACCGAGACTTTAAACCCCTCTTTAATGGGTTTGTTATTGGATATAAAATCAGGTGTGATATAACCTGAAATGTTAATAGCCTCGTTTTCGTCAGCGGCATATGCTGCACCTGCACCTATAGGCATGGCAAAAGATGCTGCCGTAGTAGCGAGAGCCACAAAAGCACTTAAAACTCTTTTCCTCAACATTAACGTATCCTCCTAAAATAAAGTTATTCAATACCTCTTTAGTCTACGATTTAATGCCAATAATACAAAACACCTTCCTTTCCTTGATATTAAGCAGACACTAACAAAATCATGAAATGATTTTGTCAACCTTGGTTGTTGTCGCGAGAAATTATGGTGTAGCATACACCATAATTTCCTAGACACTAACAAAATCATGAAATGATTTTGCGGCTATGCGAAAAGCAAAAGACTAAATGGTATTATAATTTCTATCTTTTTTGTTTGTATTTTAGAGTTTATAGATAAAAAACCATAGACTTGCTGTTTAAGCTGCATTAATGCCTATATATTATGATTTAATGCTTAATTTTTTATCTGTGCTGTGTTTTCAACAAAATATATTTTCACGTATATAATTATATCACTGTATTACTTTTCTACAAATACCCAAACATAATTTTCAAAGTATTATTATTGTTCTATAAATACATAAAAGTGCTATTAATCTTACAATAACTACTTTTTATATTGCAGCCCATGAACTACTTTTATTTTAGATTCATTGGTATACTATACCTTATTTTGGTTATATATAGATAGATTGACTTTATTTAAAAATAGTGAAATAATTATATTAAGAATTTTCAATTTATCATCAAGCATATCATAATAGTAAGCAAAACCAACTAATTTAATATAAATATTAGCATATATTATGTTTGGACTAATAAACACATAGCACTATGTGTCCAATACTTTCGGTATTTATAGATCTTTGTTTTTCATTATTTATATCAAAAATACGAAAGGGGTTTTGGAAATGAAGAAAAGAATGCTTGTCCAGGTTTTAGTATGCATCGCAGTAATGTTTACAGTGCTTCCTTCAGTTAAAGGCTACGCGGCATGGTATGACAAATATCTCAACACCTGCAAAGAATTAGGTGCACTAAAAAACGATACCCATGATCCAAATGAAAGCCTTAACCGACTAGAAACAGCATGCCTTATAGATTGCATTTCCGCAAGCCACTTAATTGAGCTTCCTCAAAAAGAAAACACCCGGTTTGCTGATATACACATCTGTGAAAAAACCTCTATAGAGTCTGTTTTGAAGCTTGCTAATGCGGATGTTATTAATGGCTATAGCGACGGAACCTTCAAGCCTTATAATAACATTACAAGAGCTGAATTTGCTGCAATTTTATACAAATCCTTTTTCTTACCAGATATTCCGTCAGAAAATAATCCCTTTCGTGATGTCAATAAAAAACAGTGGTTTTTTGAAAGCATAATAACTCTTAGCAATAAAGGAGTTATATCGGGGTATAACGACCCGGACGGTCTCTTTTTCAAGCCTAATAACCTGGTGACACATGCAGAAGCCTGTAAAATGGTGCTTTTAGCTGCAGAAAAATCAGATCTTGCGAAAGAATCGGTGCCATCAGAAATGTCGGGCCAAACTTTGAAAAACCAGGACATTAAAACTTCAAGCCCTGAAATAACAATGGATGCCACTCTAGAAAGAGCAATAAAGGCATACCTACTTGTTAAGAAAAAGATCCCTGTAACAGAAAGCGAGTTGAGCACCCCCCTATCAGAAGCAGATATACTATCAACTGAAATATTATCCTTAAAAAATTGCAACCTAACAAGTCTTGAAGGTTTGAGGAGATTTAAAAATATTATTTCGTTGGATATATCAAATAACAATATATCAGATATCTCCGAGCTTGCATACCTAAAGAACCTTAATTCTATCAGAGTAGACAATAACAAGCTATCAGATATTTCTCCCTTAAAGAATCTTACTGAATTGGAGTTCTTCAGTGCAGATGTAAACCTTATATCGGATTTCAGTCCCCTTACAGAAAATAAAGGCCTCAAATCCCTGTATATGAAATACAACAAGAATCCCGATATTTCATTCCTATCGGAATTCCCTCTTCTGGATTCTTTAGACATAAGCGGAAATGACATCTGTAATATAAATGTTCTTGCATCATTAAATAATATGCAGTTTTTATATATGATTGAGAATAATGTGACAGATCTGTCTTCCCTTAGAAACCTGCCTCTCATAGTTTTATTTATTGAAAACAATCCCATATCAAGCTATATCCCCATTGAAAACAAGAAACTTCTCGCAACGGATTACAAGCCTAATTTCAGATAATTAATAATCTACTCAATAAGTGCTGCAAGATTACTTTTGTCAAGTGCAAATGTAGGCTTGCAGCCTTTATGTTAAAATACTCTTTTTTGCAGATTCGTAGTATAATATTGTTATCAGTTCCTAAAGCCATTTGATGATATATTAAAATCAATTATTGCAAAAAGGAGAATGCATATGGTTCACACTGATGGTGAAATATCCCTTAAAGAATTTTTCTCAAAATACAAACTTAGATTCCTGCTCATGGTTGCAAGCTTAACTGTATTGGAGATTATTTTCTTAACACTCTCTGCATTTGTTTCCTGGGAAGACGTGTTATTAAGAAAATCAGGCGTTGATCTAACTCATGGAGGCCTACTGACAACCGTGTTTTTTGCTATAACCTTCATAATGTTATGCCTCTTTATTTCATCAATAATGCTAAACCTTGACAAAAGGCATTTATCTATAAAAGATATTTTTTCTTTCCCTACTAAAAAAATAATACTTCAATATAGCCTGTACTTCATCTTGTCGCTAATAGTAAGGCTTGTTGCATTTGGTATGCTTTTAGCAGGTCTTATATATATATCCGCTTCAATTAATTCAATGAACGGGCTATTTTCTTTAGTGATCTTTTTAATATTTGTATCGTCCATTTTAGGCCTATTGGATTTTGTTGGAGCTAATATAAAAAGTCTTATAATATTGAGATATAAAAGCAGCTTTTCCTATACATTTTCTGCAGATTTCACAAAAGGATTTTTAATTGAATTCTTCAAGAACCTGTCCATAATCTTGCTTTATGTTGTATGGACCATGCTTAAGCAGAAATACAACATAAAGTCCATTAATCCGGAAGGTACTCTACTACTTTTTTCCGTATTCCTAATATTCAACACAATTACAATAATATCATTTAAAATGAGAAAAGACTGCTTGTCCTCATTCGAGATAATGACAGACAAATACTCCAGTACGTTAAATTCTGCAGGACACAATAGAGATTATACAAACAAAAAATCATATTGGAAATTAGCAGGAAAATTGCTGTTCCCCGCACTCATATCTCTCATTATCATTTTTAATGCATTTATTTTCATTACAGGTCTTGTAAATCTGTCGGCATCACCGAAACCGGGAATTGAGGCACTAAAAAGCAAAACAAGATACACAAGCATAATAAAAAGCTTCACAGATAACCCCAATACATACAGATCAAATGAGCTTGAACTGCCTTACTTGCTTTGTACAGGTTTTCTGGGAAACCCGGAGGCATTTGATTCCTTCTATTCAGGAAGCGTTGGATTGGAAATGAGTAAAAGTGATTCAGCATCTTATAAGTCCTCTAATTCTGTATCCCGCACAAATACGCAGGTTGAAAATATTGATGAGGCTGATATTGTCAAGACCGATGGAAAGCATATATATTATATAAAGGATAGGGATCTTGTAATAGCAAAGGCTTCTCCTGTAGATCAAATGAAAGTTGAGTTTACCAAAAGCTTTTCTTTGGAAAATCTGACACCTGTTGAAATAATGCTGTATAAAAACCATATATCCGTAGTGTTGGGAGATGGCAGCAGTGAATATGAATTAGATCATCCATATTACTATGACAATTCGCAAAATACGATAGTCAGGACTTATAACATTGCTAACCCCAAAAACCCTGCACTAGAAAGAACATTGAAGTTAAAAGGCTCCTATAAGTCCTCAAGACTTATAGAAAACAAGTTATATATTATTACAACATCAAGTGTGAAATCAAATGACAATGAAATTATTTATCCTGAGTATTATGATACGTCTACAAAACAATCAACTAGAGATTTTGACTATAATAATGCCTATTATTTATCGTCTTCCAATAAAGGCATACACTGGGTTAATTATATATCTGTATTCCCCATGGATAATCAAGCTTCTCCCTCCATTGTAAAGGCATATGCCGGAAACACAGACACCATTTATGTCTCTGAGAAATATATATATATGGCTGAATCTTCGCAAGCGGCCATAAAAATGGGGTTAAGCGACTTTTGGAATAATATTGATGACAGCCAAAGATATGACTTTTATAACTATGGCACCTATATATACAGGATAAAAATACAAGGTGACGGTCTGGGAGAATGCGACACGACTTTTGTGGACGGCAGGCTTCATAATCAGTTTTCCATGGACGAATACAACGGCAATCTAAGGCTGGCAGTCCAAAGCAGTGTCTTCAGAGATTCCTCCAGCAGTGTCTATATATTGGACGACAAATTAAAACAAATAGGATTTCTAAATAGGCTTGCTCCAGGTGAGCAAATATACTCTACCCGTTTTATGGGCGACAGGCTTTATCTGGTAACATTTAGGAATGTGGATCCTCTTTTTGTCATTGACCTGAAAGACTCAAGGCATCCCAAAGTCCTTGGAGAGCTGAAAATTCCGGGCTACAGCGAGTACTTGCATCCCTACGACGAAAACCATATTATAGGATTCGGTAAGGATACCAAAGGCGGAAATGAAGGCTTTTCCTGGTACCAAGGCATCAAAATGGCCCTGTTTGATGTGACGGATGTAAACAACCCAAAGGAAAAATTTGTTGAAATAATCGGAGACAGAGGAAGCGATTCTGGACTCCTTAGAAATCATAAAGCACTTTTATATATGAAGCACCTTGGCCTCATGGCGTTCCCTGTCAGTGTTGCCGAAAAAACCGATAATATGGCCAATGCAATAGATGATTGGTCTTTTGGAAGAATCAAATTTCAGGGGGCCTACGTTTATAATGTAAGCAGCAGTGAAGGGTTTAAGCTTCGGGGAAAAATCTCTCATGACACACAGTCTGATATTCCTGCTGTTTCCAATGATTACATCACCAAAGATCCCTCTTTTATAGAGAGGATATTATACATAGATGATGTGTTGTATACACTATCAGGTAACTGCATTAAGGCGACAAACTATAAAGACATGAAGGAGTCCGGCATCCTATACCTTAAATAGGCTTTGGCAACTACTGCCACAACTTCGCGAAGATTTTTATACTGGATTAATATAATATTAAAATATAGTAAAATTTATATTGGTTTTAGTGACTGAAAATAAACTCAAATCTTGTAACCTATAGGTGGAATAGTTAATTATCATGAAAATACTAATCGAATTTAATTAATAAAATCGTACAAGATTAATTGGCTAAATCCAATTAATTAAAATATAAATTGCTGCCATCATTAGAAGATGGAGCAGTATTAAATAAAAATTCTAAGGGGGTAGTCTGTTATGGCAATTGAAGTATTTAATAGGTATGAAAAAAAATTCATGATGAACACACATACCTATGAAAAGGTTCTTCGTACACTGGATCAGTACATGGAATTGGATGAGTACAATAAAAAGCATGACTTTTACACAATCGCAAACATTTACTATGATACCAAAGATCATCACCTTATCCGAAAGTCATTGTCCAAACCCAAGTATAAGGAAAAACTACGCTTGCGAGCTTATGGTGTTCCTTCTCTAGAAGATAAAGTCTATCTGGAAATAAAGAAAAAAGTATGTGGGCTGGTCAATAAAAGAAGAACCAAACTAACATTAAGCGAAGCCTATGATTTTGTTGCAACCGGCCAAAAACCCGAACTCAAAAAGTATATGAACAAGCAGGTTCTCAATGAAATTGAGTACTTTCTATCTGTTTATGATTTAGAACCCAAACTTTATCTGGCATATGACAGGAAAGCGTACTTTGGCATAGACAATAGAGACCTGCGCATCACCTTCGATACAAATATTCGAACAAGAAGAGAAGACCTGAGACTGGAGTTAGGAGATCATGGTGAACAACTTCTGAATAAGGATGTCTGGCTAATGGAAGTAAAAGCTGAGAAAACTATTCCCATTTGGCTTACTAGGATGCTAAGCGAATATAAACTATATAAGAGAAGCTTTTCGAAATACGGAACAGAATTCAAAACTTTGGTAAGAAAAAATTCACAGGCAGTTATGTAAATAAAGATAAAAAGAGATAAAAATTTATTCTAGGGGGAAATGAAAAGAAATGCTTGACGAAATATTTGATGTTGCTAACGTAGCAACTAAACTGGATTTGGGTAATTCAATTTTAACCGTTTTTGCTGCATTTTTATTAGGCATAATCATAAGCTTTACGTTTATGAAAACAAACAAAAAGGGGACAGCACCACAGGGTTTTTCTCTGACTCTGGTAATGGTTCCCTCAATAATTGCCATCATCATACTGCTGGTTGGCAGCAATATAGCAAGGGCTTTCAGTTTATCAGGGGCATTTGCCATAATCCGCTTCAGAAGCACGGCGGGTGATCCAAAGGATATTTCTTATGTATTATTTGCGATGGCAGCCGGTCTTGCATGCGGTGTAGGTTTATTAGGATATGCTGTACTGTTTACCGTTTTGTTATGCTTGTTCATGGCAGTTTTAAACATGACAAACTTTGGAGTAAGCAAAGTAGCAAGCAAGATGTTGAAAATCACCATTCCCGAGGATTTAGATTATCAAGGGGTTTTTGATGATATTTTTGAAAAGTATACGATAAGCTATGAATTAAGAAAAGTAAAGACTACTGATTTGGGCTCATTGTTCGAACTTGTATACACTATAACTATTAAAGAAGATATCAACCAAAAGGATTTTCTTGATGCTTTACGCTGCAGAAACGGTAATTTAAACATCATATTGTCAATGAACGCCGATGTTGCTCCATATTAATAACTTTTGAGATTTGAGGCAATTACTTTGTTATAATATAGTATATAGATAAATTAGCCATGGAAAAATAAAACTATTCTAAAGGGGGATTAACTATGAAAAAACTCATACCTAGTATTCTTACAGGTACACTTATTCTAGCGACAGCAATGGCTCCTTCATTAAATTTAAAGGTATCCGCAGAAGCGGGACAAGCATTGTTTATTAACGAAATTATGGCAGCAAACACTATTACCATTAGAGACGGAGACGTGGATGATGCAAAAAGCGGAGCATTGGGCGGTGCCTATTCAGACTGGATTGAAATCTACAATAGCAGCAGCCAGCCTGTTAATTTAGCAGGTTATACCATTTCTGACGATGGAGCAAGCTGGACTATCTCGCAAGGAACAGTTCCTTCTAACGGATATTTGTTGATATGGGCGTCTGACAAAAGCAAAGTAGCAGCAGACGGACAAATACATACAAACTTTAAGCTGACATCAGCAGGAGAAACTATAACATTAAAAAAGGCTGACGGCACAATAGTGGATTCTGTGAAATTTCCGGCACTTGCGGATGATCAATCCTACAGCCGAATAACAGACGGTGCCTCTGAATTCACAACCGCTTCAACCCCGACACCACGCAGCAGAAACATTTCAAGCACCCCAAACACAGGCAACAAGATATCCGGATATGTGAAACCATCTTTTTTAACCTTAAACAAAAGCCTGTTCGGGGACTTCAAAGTTATACTATCAGAAAATGGCAAAAGTGCCATAACTGATTCCAATGGATATTTTGAAATATCCGATGTATCGGGAAGCAGTGCCGGATACACAGTAAAAATAAGCAAAGCCGGCTATCTCACACGTACAATCAGCAGCGTTGTTGTTCAAGGTAATGTATCAATAGGGTCTGCTGCTGCTCCCGTAGAAATATGGGCAGGGGATATTACACAGGACAATGCCATAAACATGAGCGATGTTGTAAAAATAGCCAATAGCTTTAACGCAATAACAAACGATGCAAACTACAATGCAGCGGCAGACATAAACATGAACGGCTCCATAAACATGGAAGATGTAATAATTCTGGCCAAGGGCTTCGGTAATACTTCAAGCGACTATCCTGCGGTTACTCCTTCAGCTGCACCATCTTCTACGGCCTCACCGACTCCGGTTACTCCAACTCCTACCCCTGTAGATCCTGATGCATGGAAGCTCAATACAGGTACAATTAACTTAGGAAGTTCAATAACCTATACAGGTGCAGGTATATCGGTAAACGGTTCTGTTGTGAATATCACATCGGGAGGAGACCATACAGTAAAAGGCACCTTGACTGATGGCATGATATACATTAACACTACTGAAAAGGTTAAATTGAGATTAAGCGGTGCAAGCATAACCAATTCAACCGGTCCTGCAATATATTGCAATGATGCAGACAAATTCTATATTACTATTGAGGAAGGTACGACCAACACACTTATCGACGGAAAAATATACAGCGATCCAAATGCCAATGCTGCACTTTTCAGCAGTGACGACTTGGAGATTAAAGGTAAGGGAACTCTCAATATAACAGGTAATTACGGCCATGCTATTTCCGGAAAGGATGATGTTCTTTTGGAAAATGGAGTTATAAATGTTATATCCGCTGTAAGTGACGGTATACATGTCAATGGAGCAATTGAAATTACAGGTGGAACATTTAACATTACTGCATCCAAAGACGGCATTCAAAACGAAGATGAGGAACTGGTAATAAATGGCGGCAAACTTACTCTTTCTGCAGGCGGTCAAGGATTGGTATCAGATACAGGAGTAGTAGTAAATGGCGGCACCCTCACTGTTACAAAGAGCGATGAAGGTATAGAAGCTCCTTTAATTACAATAAACAACGGGTCAGTATTACTGAATGCAAAAAAAGGAAATCCCCTTAGCACCAGCAGTTCAATAACAATAAACGGCGGTACTGTTGTTGGATATGGGCCTGAATCACAACCTGCAGCATTTTTAGACCCATACATTACTTTTGCAATAAACGGAGGAACAGTTCTAATAGCTGGTTCTAATGTAAACGTTTCCCAATTACCAACAGATGCATCCTATCAGCAATCAATAGCTGTAACGCTCTCATCGGCACAAACAGCTGCTGCTGCTCTTTGCATAAAGGATTCTACAGGAAAAGCACTCATTACAGGCAAACCTAAATATGCCTATAATTCAGTAGTTTTCTCTTCACCTGAGCTTCTAACAGGTACTACGTACTCTATCTATGCAGGTGGTACTGTTACAGGCGGTACTGAAGCAAACGGTTTAATAACAGGGGGAACCTACAGTGGAGGGACTATAGTATCAACAGTAACCTTTTAATCAGTCCGGTAACTACAAATTATTTGCTGGCAGCAGGTACCCCTAATTTGCAATAAAAATAATCTGGTATCTTACAAGGAATTAGTTCATAATATTAAAAGTTAATAATCTATCACAGATGTAAGATTATTAATGCCTTTAATATAGTCTAATTCCTTATATTTTACTAAAAACTTCCGTATTTAACCAAAACCCCAGCAAAATCCAAACATTAATTGAATAACTATATAGATAAAAGGAGGATTACCCCACTAAAAAATCTCATGTCTTTGTATAACTATAAAAGCTATAAAAACATAAATTAACAAAAATTTAAAGGGGGATTAAAATGAGAAATTTTTTGCATGGGCTTATCACAGGTGCCATGGTACTAACCACATTAATGGTACCTGCAGCAGTTTTAAACGTGTCTGCAGAGGGTGGACAAGTCTCAGGATACAAGATATCAGGTTATGTAAAGCCATCCTTTACAACAACAAACAAAAACTTGTATTCAAACTTCAGTGTTTTAGTATCAGAAAACGGTATGAGTGCAACAACTGATAACAATGGATATTTTGAAATAGCAAATGTAGCACCCAGTCAGTCGGGATTCACTTTAAAAATAAGCAAAAGCGGTTATTTATCACGAACATTTAGTAATATACCAGGCCAGCAAGGAAATATTAATTTTGGCTCAGCAAATTCGCCTGTAAGTATAATCGCAGGTGATATCACACAAGATGACACTATAAACATGAGTGATGTCATAAAAATAGCTAATAGTTTTAATGCAGTTACAAATGATGCAAAATATAGTGTCAGTACAGATATAAATGTAAACGGCTCCATCAATATGGAAGATGTAATAATTTTAGCAACAGCCTTTGGAAGTACTTCCAACAGTTATTCCACCGTTACACCTACGATTATACCGACTACCATAACTTCATCAACACCTATTACAAAACCTACTCCCACACCTACCACATCAGTTGATCCTTCAGATGCATGGCAGTTAAATACCGGTACAATTAATCTAGGTTCTACAATAACCTATACAGGAACAGGCATATCTGTCAGTGGTTCTACTGTGAAAATTACAGCAGGCGGTGATCATACTGTTTCAGGAACTTTGACAAACGGTATGATTCTGGTGGATACCACAGAGAGAGTCAAGCTAAGATTAAGTAATGCAAGTATAACAAACTCATCAGGTCCTGCAATTTATGGCAAAAATGCCGACAAGTTATTTATTACTTTGGATAAGGATACTATCAATACACTAGCCGATGGAAGAACATACAGCGACTCAACGCTTAAAGCTGCATTATTCAGCAACGATGACCTGGAGATAAAAGGCAGTGGAACTTTAAATATTACAGGAAATTATAATCATGCAATTGCAAGCGATGACGATGTTATTATCGAAAATGGTATCATAAATGTCAAATCTTCGGTATCAGACGGTATTCATGCCAATGGACAAGTTCATGTTAAAGGCGGTACATTAAACATTACAAGCACAAAAGATTGTTTGCAATGCGAAACAGAAGACTTACTCATTGATGATGGAGCACTAACCCTTTCTGCCGGAAGTCAAGGTCTAAACTCCTATGTCTCAGTAACAATCAATGGTGGAAATATTAACATAACAAAATCTAGAGAAGGCATTGAGTCCAAGCTTATTAATATAAATGGCGGAACAATATCAATTATAGCAACTGACGATGCTACTAATTCCAGTATGGGCAAGCGTACAGAAACTAATGACGGCAGCCAAACAATAATTACCGGCGGGTCCTTATATGCAAGTTCAGCAAGTGGAGATTCTGTGGACAGTAATGGCTCAATTACAATTAAAGGTGGTACAGTTGTGGTAAGCGGACCTCAATCCTCACCTAATGTACCCCTTGACTGCAATGGGCCATTAACAGTGACTGGCGGGACACTACTAGCTACGGGTCCAGCTATGATGATGGCACAATATCCAAATGGAGCATCCGCACAGTATTCAATAGCTGTAGGTCTATCATCTTCTCAGTCTGCAAACTCAGCTGTTTGTATAAAGGATTCAACTGGAAAAATACTTCTCATGACTAAACCAATTCGCAATTATATAAACATAGTATTCTCTTCCCCTGAACTTAAAAACGGCTCTACATATACAGTTTCTTACGGTGGCACTGTTTCAGGAGGCACTACAGTGAACGGAGTAATAACTGGAGGTACCTATAGCGGCGGAACTTCGACAAATGTAACAATCAACAAATCTCCAACCACTACAGTTAACTGGAGCAGCGGCGGCTTTCCCTGGTAAGCTGTTTTTAAAGATTTAAAATAAAAGAAAGACCTTAAAACTAAAAAATGTTTTGAGGTCTTTTTCACAATATTGCATACTTTAAAACATTATTGTAAAATCAGATTAATAAGTGGTTATGTAAACATTGCTGAGCTGGAAGATATTTTAAATATAAAAAATCTTGTAAGCGGTGTTTATATCAATACTAATCAAAAAGATTTTGATGAAAGTAGAAAACAGATAGAAGACCATATAAACGTAAAGAGGATTGAATGTCTTTATTTCAGTAATGATATTATTTGGTATACTTATGGGCTTCGCAAGCGTTTATAATGCAACCATGACCAACGTTATCGATAGAAGGAGAGAATGGGGAACACTTAAAGTCTTAGGTTACACTAACAATAAGATTCTAAAGATAAATGTTAAGGAAGTTTTTTGGTCTTACCTTATCTCTATAATCCCAAGTGTTGCTATATCCAGTGGTGTTTGCTATGTGTTAGGCATATTGATGAGCAATTGCTCCCTCAGACATGGTAACATTTTGAGGGAGCTTTTATTTTCTATTTTCTCCATTTGGGCAAAAACCTTCCCGCTTTTGACTTATACTCTATATAGGCTTTGCCGTGAACTCGTGTGAGAAATTCCTCTTCCAGCCTTACCTGGATGTTTATAATAATATAGCTTAATACCGCCAAATAGGCTGTAAAATATGTGGGGATCATTAAAAACAGACTTATCAGTATTAGAAGCATCCCTGTAAAAATTGGGTTTCTTATAAGCTTAAATACACCAGTTGTAACCAAATCCGTCTTAACCTTTTCATCAATACCTATACGCCAGGAATTTGCCATTGTCCTTTGAGCGACAATAATAAGTGCAAGTGAAACTAAAGACAGCAATATTCCAATAATATTAATTTCCTTTGTGTCCAAATAATCAATCTTTTGTACATTAATAAAGCTATAGCATACTCCATAAATCCCTATGACCAGAAAAATAAGTTTAAATACCATTCCTATATAATCATGTGCCGATTCAGTCCCTTTACCTAACCATTAACCAAAAATTCAAATGTACATTTGTTGAAATCATTAAATGCCTCCTTATGCGGCAAGTGTCCTACATTATCTAAAATACACAGTTGTGAGTTCTTAAGCCTATTTTGCATTTCATCCATCATCCATTTTGGATGGATCTTATCACAAGATCCCCAAATCAGCAACACAGGGGCGTCGATCTTTTCCAAATTGTTTTGAACAAAGCTAAAATCATCGTTCCTGGCAGATTTAACTGTTGCATTAATACATCCATGAGTATAAAAAGGAACATATACTGAACGAACAAGTTCTTCATCCACAAGACTTTTATCATGAAAGGCCTTGCATAACTCACTTCTGACAAGGGATTTGGAGTTAAACAGTAAAGCTAGTTTACCCAAAACAGGGATAGATAAAATATTATAACATGACATCATTTCGTGCTTAAAACCGCAGGGTGATGACATGACTAATTTATTAACCTTTTCGGGATAGTTCAATACAAAATGGAATACATGGCCGCCTCCCCATGAGCTTGCCACAAACGAAGCTTTATCGATATTGTAATGTAGCATAACATAATTAATAAAGTCAGAAAAATACCGTGGAGAATAGTCTGCTTTTGGTTTATCGGTAAAGCCGCAGCCAACCATATCAAAGGCATACACCTTAAAGTGCCTTGAAAAAAAGTCTACGTTGCGGTTAAAATCATATAAGTTCATTTGGCTTCCATGAACGAATAGTAAAGGTTCTCCCTCACCTCTGACAATGATATGAGTTTTTATGCCATTGATTTCCACTAGGTTTTCAGGACTAAACCAGGATACATCAGCTTTATTATTTGTTATTCTACGGATGAGATAGTTCATAATTCCTGCGACTAATACTCCAATAATTAAAAATATGGCTAAAATCATTGCTTATCCCCCTGTCAGCACATTGTAATTGTAACGCATGATCATATATTCATATATTTATAAATATTATACGAAGTGTTAGTTCATATGTCAACTGTTTCATTTTAGGCACGATCAAAAAATACATTTTTGAGGCTTGAGTATCAGGTAGACCAATGAACAGTCTTGCACCTAAGGATAATAACCTCTGAGGCTTTATCTTTTTAAGGCATTTGTTTAAAAGTATTGTACAAATATTCTCAAAAAACTTTATATCATCAGTTTTATTTAAGTTGGGGGGTAATAACAACATTACTGTTGCTTACTAAAAAGACGCTATGTTACATCATGATGCCAGTTCACAATATATTACAGCTAAAGGCGGACAGACCGATGATGCTTTTTTAGGAAATAATATGGTTTTATCTTCAACCTTTCCGGCTATGGCAACGGATGCCGTGACATTGGATTTTGGTTATTATGCTGCTTGGGATGCAACACAAGGAAATGGTGATAAATCCTTCTTTGCACTAGCGGAAATACAGACTTTAGGAGTAAATGCAGGCTATATAAATTTAAGAAAAATTGCTGGTCAGGTCCTAGTAAATAGGCAATAACAAGTACATAGGTTAATACTTTAAAAACAAAACTATGATAGACACAACGGTACTTATAACTGCAAGCAAAATAGTCCCTATGGCAGCAAGCATGTTTTTCTCATTTTTGAGTATGAATACTCCATAGGTACAAGTATAATATCCTATGGCAACACAAAGAATAATCAGCAAGTAAATCATTATTTTGTAGTCCTTTGTTCCTTCCCTTTAATTGTAAATATGGGTTCAGAATTGAAAATCAAACCTGTTCTTCTCACATCAACATGCAAATCCAAATTAATTGCAGCATCTTTATAATGTGAAAGCCAATTGTAGTTCTCCCATTCATCAATAGTAAAAAAATTACCCGCCATCCACCCGCCAAAACCAAAAATATCCACACCATATTGCTTCTGTGTCTTCTTTATGGCATCATTCATTCCTTTCAATAAGAATTCTTCAATCTGGGACTCAATATCCTCTTCCATTGAAAGCTTTTCGTAATTCATGCGGCTTTGTATTGCATATATTTCAGACTCCATAGCAATTCTCAAGTCTATAACCGGCTTTCCATCCTTAAAGTAAGCTTTAACCTTTGGTTTCCTGCTATTATGAAGATTAAATATTATTGCATGTTCAGGACTATATTTGTCCGGAATAGACACTATACCATTCTTGAAATTACCTGTCAGCATCATGTAGTATGTAGTTTCATAGGAATCAAGTGACCCAACCATCTTTCCGCCGTCAAATATAGCAATACCTACCAACTCTCTTTTTGATACTCCCCTTCTTGGCAACTGTCCCGGTAAAAACCCCTTACCTGCCACTAAAGGTGGATTCTCAACATCCTCCTCTTTAAGGTTTTTAAAATCATTTACTCCACCATATAAAGCTATGGGCTGTTTATAGGTGGATGAAAGATTTCTGTAAAATTCTGAAAACTCTATTTGCGGAAAAAAACCTGATATTCCTGATTGTGCCAATAAAAGCTCTATTGATTTCGAAAGGCTGCTTCCGATATAGGATTTGCTTTCTTTAATAAAATCCTCAGCCTTTCCTTTTGTTACAATGATAGACATAGTGGTCCTTGTCTCCCTGAACCGCTCAAACCCTCCCATATACCCCTCCACACCAAGCTTTGCAAAATCCTCCGAAAATATGAGACACTTTGTATGGAATAATGAGACCCTGCGTGAAATCGCCATGCTTAACATATCAATACCTTCAAGGACAGTAGGAGCTTCAATAGTATTTATATTGCTTCCCTCCTGTACATTCTTGCTTTGTATTCCGCTTTGATCCTGTCCCCCTCCGCTGCTCCCTTCGCTACCCCCTTTATATGTCGGATACTGGACGGTTAGTCTCAGCTTATTGTTAACACCTTTGTCCACACCTATGCTGATAGCATAAACCTCGTCGTCAATCTCCCTTGCATCATAGCATCCCGATAAACAGCTAAAAAATATAGCAATAACAAGAACTAAAACATAACACTTCTTATGCACCCGCCTTCTGCCCCCTCTTCTTAAAAATCCATGCTATTATGAGAACAATAATTGATGGAATATACGCCACAAACATACTGTATTGTCGCAGGAATACCACATTGACCTGTGTAATTTCCTGCATACTTCGAGGCAATATGGCAGCAATAAATACCAATACTGCAAAAGGCAAAATCAAAGGCCTGTGATTTTTTATTTTAAATATTTTGCAATATATAAGTATGCTTATATAAAAAGTTACAGTAGTTGTTATTACAGAAGAAATGACCCAGATAAATAAAAATATCGACTCCACTCTCTGAAAAAATCTGTTAAAATAAATTGATCTCGATAGTTCAAATATGCCCGAAATATTTTCACTTCCTGATGAGTATCCAAATGCCAGCAGATAACAAAAGATTGAAGTTGAAAAAATCACTCCTGTGAGCAATATACTGATTACACCGATTTTCTTAAAATTTCCGTATCCCCCGATTGCACCGGTTACTATGGTTAAGATTGTAAACTCCATATAGGCCGAGCTTCTTAAAAAGCCGCTCATTAAAGTCACATCAATTCCATAACCTCCGAAAGGTTTGAGCAGATTGGAACTATAGGAAGGTGAAGCAAGCAGTAAAATCAACAGCAAGCCTGCCACTGTGGGTATGAAGCAGATAGCACATACCCGTGCCATGCATTCAAATCCGAAATATGATACTATAACTGCAACCAGCAAAAAGCTGATCATAATGATGCTTGTGGGAGTTTGGGGTAGATTATATACTTTGATCATTTCCACGAATTCTCTTAATGTAGAACCTGAATAGTAAACTGCAAATACACAAAACAAAAAAACCAGGAATTTACCAGCTACTTTACCAAGAACTGCTTCATATATTTGGGGTATGTCTTTTCCCGGAAATCTTTTTAGCAACAAGTATAAAAAATAAAAGAAAATCAGACTAGCGGCACAGGATACCAAAGTTGTGTACCATGCCGATGTACCCGTCATTTGCACAATAAATGCAATACTTGTGAAAAATACCTTGTTTGTCATTATAAGCGTTGTAAGACACACAGCCTCAAAAACCCCTATCTTACCTTCACTATTCATGATCCCCACCTCCCTTTTCAGATTTTTTCTTATTGTAGGCTGCTTTCTCTTTTGTCCAAAGCCTGGATATTTTGGGCTGCCTTCTGGTATCAAGTGCATTTAGGTAGTCAGGCCTTTTTTCCTGCATCCACAACGGCCATCTCAAAACGAAATCTTTACTCCCTCCGGTCTTTGGTGCAATTGTACTAACCATAGGAACTCCAAATGATTTCATACTTACCAGTATGGTCAGAGAAATCAGAATCCCCAAGGAAATTCCATAAAAACCCAACATCGAACCCAGGAAGATATAAAAAACTCTCATAATTCTTGCTCCGAATGCAAGGCTGAAGTCAGGTATAGCAAAGTTCCCCAAGCCTGTAAAAGCTATTACTATAATTAATACGGGGCTTACAAGATTAGCCTGTACTGCGGCCTGTCCCAATATTAATGCACCAATAATTCCGATGGTGTTCCCGATAATGCCTGGTATTCGTATCCCAGCCTCACGGATCAGCTCAAAGGAGAGCTCCATCAGCAATACTTCAACAATGGTTGGAAATGGTACATTCTCTCTTGCTTTGGCAATAGCTATGAGTAAATCGGTTGGTATCATTTCCCGGTGGAATGTGGTCAAAGCAACATATAATCCAGGAAGAAGAGTTGCGATGAATACTGCAAAAAATCTTATTAACCGCAGCAAGGTTCCATATTGCCATCTTAGTGTAGAGTCTTCCGGTGTATGGAGCAAATCAACAATAGTAACCGGAGCAATCAATGAAAAAGGTGTTCCTTCCGCCAGGATTGCCACCTTGCCTTCAATTATATGCGATGCTGTCCTATCAGGTCTTTCGGTAGATAATATGGAGGGAATAATAGACCATGGATTATCTTCAATAAACTGCTCCAGAATTCCGTCACCAATAATAAAGTCAGTACTGATCCCTGTAATTCTTCTTTTAACTTCATTAACAATTGCAGGGTTTATCAGCCCATCCAGATAAACAACAGCACATTTTCCGTTATTCCGTTTACCAACATCGATAAACTCTGTAGTCAAGTTTTTATTTTTTAAAATTCTGCGAAGCAAAGTTATATTTGTCCTCAAATTTTCGTTAAAAGCTTCTTGTGCCCCTTTAACCACGCCCTCAACCTGCGGCTTTTCAACACTGCGTTTTTCATAACCTTTTGTCTCACAAATGATATAATAACGGTACCCTTGAATATAGACACCTGTATTCCCAGAAAGGATATCCTTTATTGCTGCAGCTTGTGTCATAACCTTTTTAATCTGGTTGGTCTCAATGACGCTTTCAATAATATAATCCGTCAATTCCTCAAAAATGGCATCAGTAAACTTGCCGGAATCCATCAGCGGTTTAACAATAGAATTATTAATGGTAAAACGGTCTACCATTCCATCCACATAAAAAATAAACGCCTTATACTTTCCTGCAACTCGTAGTCTTCTTATGATAATGTCACTGTTTTGTGGATAATTAAAGCATTTTTCAACATACTGGATATTAAGTTCAATATCGTTTGAAATATTCTCTTCAGAAGCCAGTATGAGAGTATCAGTTTCACATTTGTCAAGTTGATCAATCGGAATCGGCCTTTTAATTTCACGCTTAGTCTTCCTATGAAAAATTGCCTTACCTTTATCATTTTTCTGCTGATCTCCTTTTTTAAACTCACTAGCATCCGGAATGTAAAAGCTGTTGTCCTTTTTTTCTTTATATGATATAAATGATAATATTTTTTTAAATATATTCTTATACAAAAACATCCCTCTCATCGGTGTTATTTTATTAAAGTATTTACAATAACACTGAAGTCTAAACAAACATT
>NZ_DATCTU010000089.1 GCF_036567765.1 Pseudobacteroides sp. | reverse complement strand
ACGGCCATTCCGGTATAACTTAGGAAAAGTTCACAATACTATCTTTAAAACCGATTTGTCATCAAAGACGGGAAATATAATTCTTCTGAATCCGTTTTAATTAGTGTTTGACTTAATGAAAGCTTTGTTTTTGTAGGTTTGTATTTTGATAATTATTGTGATGAAGGATAGTCTTTGCCTATTTATTGAACCTCACGGTTCAACCGTTCTTAAATTTAAAACAATATCAATTCAAAATAATATTTTGTGAAAATGTAATTTACTAAAAGGGAGATGGGAAAATTATTCATCATGTCTGCCAGCTCTTTGAAAAAACCTTAAAGAAAGGTTTACTGGAAGCTATTTGCGATGAATTTTTTCAGCAGGAATAACAAAGGTAGCTATGATTATAACATTGCAAATCCATCTTATGAGGAAGCTGATTTTAAAAGGGATTGTTTTTATGTAATTAATTATCTGTGATCATTAGTGTCCACTAAAAATTAAATATCGTTCTTTGAAATCTTGAATATATCGAGGTTGTAGTGTTTTTTGGGAGCGTGACGATTTGAATTGAATCTTCTGGTTTTAGCTTTGTTAAAAGCGAAAAACCATGAATCAAGGCAAGTATATTTTCAATCAGCTTACAGATTTTTTGCCCCAAAGAGTGTTGGATCGGTTGGTTGAAAAGTACGATGGAAACAAGTATGTTAAGTTCTTTTCATGCTGGAACCAATTATCGTGCATGCTTTTTGGCCAACTCTCAGGCAGAGAAAGTTTACGAGATTTAATGATTGGACTTGAAGCACATAGATCCAAGTTTTATCACTTGGGTTTTGGGAAAAATGTAAGCCGATCTAATTTGGCTAAAGCAAATGAAAAACGTAACTATCGGATATTTGAAGAGCTCGCTTATCATCTGATTGAAGAAGCCAGAAGAGTTACTGCAATAAAAGACTTTAATTTGAACATTAAATCAAATGTCTATGCCTTTGATTCGTCTACTATTGATTTATGCCTGAATGTCTTCTGGTGGGCTGAGTTCCGTAAAACGAAGGGTGGAGTTAAATTACACACTCTGTTTGATGTAAAAACCTCAATCCCAAGCTGTCTCCTCATAACCAAGGCCTCGGTACATGATATGAATGCCTTGGATTTACTAACATACGAACCAGGAGGATATTATATACTGGATCGTGGTTATACTGATTATGAAAGGCTTTACAGGATTACTCGGCATTCAGCATATTTTGTAACACGAACCAAGAAAAACCTCAGATTTAAACGAATGTATTCCAACAATGCAGATAAAAGTACCGGAGTCCTTTCAGATCAGATTGGCAAGCTCGAAGGTTTTTACTCATTACAATACTACCCGGATAAACTCCGGAAAATCAAGTTTTATGATGAAGAAACAAATAGAGTCTTCGAGTTTATGACAAACAACTTTGATCTTAAGGCCCATGAGATAGCTTTGCTCTATAAATATCGCTGGAAAGTGGAATTGTTCTTCAAATGGATCAAACAGCATCTTAAAATAAAATCCTTCTGGGGAACAACTCCTAATGCAGTTAAAATCCAAATCTACTCTGCGATCATCGTTTATTGTCTGGTAGCAATAGTCGCTTATAAACTGAAAGTAGATCGTTCGCCTTACGAAATTCTACAGATTTTAAGCATATCCCTTTTTGATAAAACGCCTCTAAAAGAGCTACTTACGAACCAAGATTACCAAGATGTCAAAGAACTAAATTGTATACAGTTGAAAATCAATTATATTTAAATGGACACTAATGATCTGTGATTATTTTTAATAATATATTTTTAATTGTCGGCATTTTAGCAATATGGAGCAATAGTTTTATATTTGTAATATCATGCACTAATACAATGATGACCAATGTCATTTTTTGGTTGTAGAAAAATCAACAGGGAACAAATGCTTTTAACCAATACATATTAAAAGGCAGGAGTTATTTGTTTGAGGGGAGACCATTATTAACTGAAAATAGATCAAATCGCATGAAAAAAATAATTCTGACTGCAAGGCCTGTAATTTTAACAATGATTTTAATTGTTGTCTTTTCCGTCTCCATGTTTGCGCAGGTTGCCACACTGAAAAGCTGGACAAGCCTATATCACGGCAGTTCATCTGAACAACAGAATGTCATTTATGATGTCCCTTCAGGAAGCAATGCCAACAGGCTGCTATTGGTTGCCATTGCCTCAGAAAGAACTGGCCCCGGAGTTCTATCAGTTTCTCTTTCATATGGAGGACAGCCTTTAACACTTGCACAAGGTGATATCGGCATCTCGTCCATCCAGCATACAGCTATATATTATTTGAATGAAGCTGGTCTTGATGCAGCCGGTACAAATAATACTCTTTCAGTGGCAATAAGTGGGGGTACGATTCGTAACACTGATGTATGGGCGGCAGTATTCGACTATATAAACCAGGGCTCACCTCTCACAGGATCAATAAATTACAATAGTGGAGCAGTACTGGTTAATGGATTTGCATTCAGTCCGGCCCTATTAGTAAATGCATTTAACCAGGCTGTGGAAGTTATAGCAACCTACAATTCCGGTCAGAACCAGCCCGCAACAATAACCTATGCCCCCGAGTGGACTATGATACTTGATCAGACTGCCACTTATTTGGCAGGGTTTAATGGATACAGCATGAGGAACAGCGTTGCCAACAGAACAATACCTTTTTCAGCTACAACTGATCCTTCAACGACGTCTCTGAACAAGTTCGCCTATTCATCGATGACCGGACTGAGTATGAATTATCAGCCGCCCCCTCCTCCGACAATCCAGGCTTCCGATGTCATATTCACGAATATCACCTCAACATCATTCACGGTCAGGTGGACTAATGGAAACGGAACCAACAGGCTTGTGATAGTTAAACAGGGAAGTGCTGTCGATGCTATACCGGCTGACGGAACAACATATTCGGCCAATAATGCCTGGGCAAGCGGGCAGGAGATTACGACGGGCGATTTTGTTGTTTATAACGGTACGGCAGACAGTGTTGTAGTCGTCAATCTTGAAGCGGCGACCACCTACCATGTTGCAGTTTATGAGTTCAGCGGCCCTCAGGGACTTGAAGATTACCTGCAAACAATTGAGCCGGCAAGGGGAAATACTACAAC
>NZ_DATCTU010000088.1 GCF_036567765.1 Pseudobacteroides sp. | reverse complement strand
GATTTCTTGCAGGATTTGCTGCCGTGGTCTGATAAGATACCTGAAACATGCAAATCCAAGAAAAATAATATTTAAAATAGAGCCTGAATAAACTGGGCTCTATTTTATTATGTCAATACACTATCGTTTTGACGCTTACATTTATTTCACCCCCATCCGCATTCTTAAATTGTTTATTAAGATCGCTATTAACATCAAATTCTCTTCTTGCAAGTTGTTCAAAAAAACTTTTATAAAAGTCCATTTTAGTACGCATTGAATTACCTCCTGTTCAAAACGGCATTTTTTAGTTTCATAGCCTCTATCTTGTTTTTCTTTCCCTCCAATTCTTTTTGCATAAAGCATTTATCGCCTGTTTGTGGAAACATACAGCTTGGCTTTGTCAATTCCAAAATAAAAGGACACCCTCGGCAAGGATGTCCCTCAGGATACTGATATACTATTGTACATAACATTTTTCTCTTTTCCTTTCTAAAATATAAAAAGTATGGCTAATCATTTCCCCATACCTTTGTCCCTGTTTCTTAAATATAATTCTTTCTTTGCTCGTTTTGATAGCTCTGTACTTTCAGCTTTTTGTCTATCAATATAATCAGTATTTAAATCATCAACATTCTGCTCTATCATTACTAAAATCTCACAAATTATTTGCTGTGTCTTGTAAGATTTATACTCCTTGGAATATTCCAGTTTTGAAAGTTCAAATTCCTTATTTACCAGTGTTTTAATAACAACAATCAAGCGGTTTGCAATCAGCTTGTCCATCTCTTTTATTGCTTTACCTTTATGCCTTTCAACATTCTCCGGGTCGGCATCATATAACATAGCGATTTTTGACTTTGTATCTGCATACTCATCAATCAGTTGTTTTATGTGTGGGATTCCTTGCTTTAAATCTTCTACAAGCCTATCCACTCGTTCTTTTGCGTCTTCTGGTAGCAGTTGATAATAAAGCCTCCCCTTTTTCGGCAAAATATCTTTGAGTTGAAATAGCCGGATTGATATAGGTGATAAATCAATCCCTTTCAAAACACTGTCAATTGGGATATCTTTTAATTCTTCATCGTCAATCTTTCCAGCCACTTCCTTTAATTTCTTATATTCTTTTGGATAAATAGTCTTCATGTAATCATCAAAATCTTTTACCAAATCATCAGTTACTTCCTTCATCTCAAATTTTTGCTTTTCCTTAGCCCTGCAATAATCAGCTATTTTTTCAGCAAATGTCTCTTTTATCAATTGAATCCTTATACTGTCAGCGACTTTGGGACTAACAAAATTTTTCATTGTCTTTTGATTTTTATCCCAGAATACAACATGAATATGAGGATGGCTGGGTTCATTATGGTGAGCACATACCCAAGAGAGATTTTTCCGGCTTATTCCATTCTTACTTGCTAAAGTGTTAATATGTTTTTCAATGTAATTTTCCCATGCATTATGATCTTTCAATCCAAGTTCTGCGGCAGTTTCAGGAGTCAATGAGATAACACTTCTAAAAATATTTACTTTCTTATAAGACAGTTCTCGTACCTCTTTCGCTACTTCCTGCCAGGTTTCAAATTCAGTTAAGTTTCCTGGTTGAAGTTTACCAAATAATCCATGGCTCATTCCTTCATTTTTTGATGCACCAGGTCTGGTTGCAATGTACCTTATATGAGCATAATTACATTTTGGAGTTTTATTGAAATTAGGAGGCTTGAACCTCTGCTTATACATCAAAATCGACATAAGAAGCATCTCCCCCTTTTATTTCTGATACAGCTTTCTTAACTTCTTCATCATCCATAAATTTTGCAATAGCATCTCCATTTTTCATATTTGCATAGGATAATGCCCTCTTTCTTGCCGCCTTTTCTATCTTCTCAAATGACGAGTACCTGTCCTTATCAATCAAATCGGATATAATGGTAATATTGGCATAATACGCTGCTGCCGAGATGATTGTAAGTCTATTTATCATTCCTGCTAACCGGTTTGCCAATGATTTTATCGATGCTTCAATCTCTTGATGAATAATGTCAGTTATAATATCTATATTTTCTTCATATCCATTTACTGCTAAGCCTTTATCCACAAACTCTCTGATTATTTCAGATGCATAAACATTCTTTTTTATTGCCAGCTTATCAATCTGTTCCAAAGTTTCAATTGGGAAAACCACTGACCTTTTTTGAGTCTTGGGGTTGTTATCGGCCTCTTTCACAAAATTCCTCCTTTAATACCTTATTT
>NZ_DATCTU010000087.1 GCF_036567765.1 Pseudobacteroides sp. | reverse complement strand
AATATAGAAATTATGTAAGTATTATCGTAGATTAGATTAGCAGATAATATAAAAAAGTGCACGCATTGAATAAATCAAAATGAAATAATGTGATAAGTAAAGATATTTGAAGAAAATTGAGTATACCGAGGGAGGTAGTCATATGAGTAAAGAAAACTATGATATATTTATTGCTGAAAAAGTCTTTCCTAATGTTAAAGAAGCTTTCACTACAGAAATAAAGCCACTACAGCAGATTAAAGATAATTGTAATGTGGTCCTAGATACTAATGTATTGCTGATGCCATATAATATTGGCAAGACAAGCTTGGAAGAAATAGAAAAAATATATCAAAATATAATTTCTGAAAATAGGTTTTTTCTTCCTTCGCAAGTTGTACGTGAATTTATTAGGAATAGGCCAACTAAACTTGCAGATATATATAAATGGTTGCTTGATAAAAAAAGTAAACTAAGAAGTATGCAGGAAGGTAAATATCCTACTCTAGAAGGTATAGAAGGATATGGGGACATGATTCAAATTGAAAAAGAAATTGATGACTTATTACAAAAATATAAAAAAAGTATAGATATGGTAGTAAGACATATAAGAGATTTGAATTGGGATGATCGTGTAAGTATAGTGTATAAGAGATTATTTACTCCGAGCACAATATATGAACTCAAATATAAGGAAGAAGAAATTGCTAATGAGCTGGAAAAAAGGAAGATACATAGCATACCGCCAGGTTATAAGGATTCCGCCAAAGCAGATGGTGGGATTGGAGACCTGCTTGTATGGAAATCAGTATTAGAAATAGGAAAGAGTAATAATGTTATTTTTGTATCGGGTGATTCAAAAGCTGACTGGTGGTACAAAAGAGAGAACGAAGCAATATATCCAAGGTACGAGCTTATATATGAATTTATGAATTATACAAGTAATAATACAATTCATATTATTAACTTTTCTACGTTCCTCGATTTATTTGGAGCATTAGATGAAACAGTAAAGGAAATTAAAGAAGAAGAAATTAAAGCTAAATTATCAGAAATAACTGTTGAAAGCAACTTACCAGAGGGCGTTAGAAGGAATAGGCTACTGGAGTCAGATATACAAAAAATCAAGAGCTATGGTATTTCGTTTAAAAATATTGAGGAATTAATAAACATATATAAGAACTCTGGGACGGAAACCTTTTCGACTATCGATTTAATTGAAGATGTTTTAAGTTGTACATATGAGGTCGGAAATCCAGTGAATATGATGATTGCTAGAATACTAAGTGAAAATAGAAATGAGTTCAAAATTAAACCTTTTTTAAAGCAAAACTATGTTGATAATAACGGAAGAGCAACATCAACAGTTTTATGGGAATTTTTAGATAATTAAGGTGCTTATGAACATACTCTTTTTGAACATAAATAGGCATGAGGAGGCTTATTATTATATAATTGGGCATTGCATCGGACTTCTAAAACTAATAATCAGCAGTTCTTATAACTGAATGTTTTAGCAATAATGGGAAGTTTGGTATGGATCGGGATTAAGTAGTAAGATGCAACAATTAAATTTGTAATTGAAATTAATCATGGGGTATATGAGGAGGAAGAGATGGATAATTATAATAGCTATAATTTAGAGAATGTGGAAGACAATAGTACGTCATTTGTGGACAATTCAGTTATTGATAGTGAAAGAGATACACAGGTGTATTTTAGGAATATTGAAAGACATCTATTAAGGTATATAGAAGAAGCGAATGTTGTTTTAGGGTGTGTTGCATGGCTTACAAGTGAGCCTATTCTAGAAGCATTGGCTACAAAGGATTATGTTTCAATTATTGTACAAAAAGAGGATTTTTTGAGACCTGATATGGATTCAGGCAATAGAAACTCATGGAAGAAGTGGCTACAGGAGAAGTATATGTCATTGCAGTCTAGTCTAAATAGATTTATGTTTGATAATTTATTAAGACATGTGTCATATTGCACTGATCCCTCAATTGAAGCGATTAGATGTGTAGGTAATTATAATCGAGACAAGAAGCCGGCATTTCCAAGAATGCATAATAAGTTTTTAATATTTGCTAAAATAGTTGAAGTTGATGAAGATTCATGGGGCAGAGTGATTCCTTATGGTGTATGGACTGGTTCATTTAACTTAACAAAGAATGCCACTTACTCATTTGAAAATGCAATATATTTGACTGATCCTGAGATAGTAAGAGCTTATTATAATGAATATGGTCAAATTGCATCTATGTCAGAACCACTAGATTGGGAAAGTGATTGGATAGAACCAGAATGGAGAATAGGGAGTTAACCTACGTACCATAGCTTGTTTAAAGAAAGATTAATAATTAAGAATATTTGGGAAAGTTATGAACTTAAGCAAGTTGATTGAAAGAACTCTTCCCATTATGTTTATAACAAGTAATGAAACCAACTGTGCGTCAGGCTAGTAATGTGCACCTCAGTCAAGAGGTAATCATAGCAATTATGGGAAGTTGGAGTACATAGATTTTACTATACATTAAATGTATTAGCCGAACGCTAAAGGAGACCAATCGATGAGTGAATATAATTTCTACTATGATGAATCGGAGCATAGCAGGAAGATAAACCACAAGACAATAACGGCGGATAACTACTACGACAACTTTATTGCTGTGGTCGTTGGCTGGTGCTCTGAATACGAAACTAACTTGTTTAGCAGATATACTGCTTTCGAAGAAAAATACAAATATCGTCAATCTAAAGGTGAACTGAAAAGCACCACTATTCGTCAAAGTCAACTGGAGCATGGATTTGCCTCGTTAAACAATGATAATGTTAGTCTGTTGGAAGATTTCTTGGCTCTGTTTAATGAGAAAACTCTCATCTACTATGCAGTCATAAGCAAAATCGAATATATAATCAGACAATTATTTGAAGATTATAAAAACAGCTTTTTGGTTGATATGGATGCCATGAAATACTCAATTACAAAAGCCGTGGTTTTATATCAGCCAGCAGACATAATCAATGGTTTCTACGAGAATACCGGCGAACTTGTTTCACTCTTGAAAAATTTCTTTACTGTTCAAATCGAAAAGGATAAAGCAAATGAAGCATTGAAGGAAAAGGAAATTAAACAATACAACCAAATACTTATGCTTCTTGATGATGTCTCGACAATTAAGACTATTGACTGGAATTATGATATTTCGTTCCATGGTTTCAAAAAATACCTTACTGAAAGATCAATAGATAACTATTCATTGACCATAGACAAGGAAGGCGAAAACGGTAATACGGCAAAAGCAGCTGAACGCGAGTGTTTAACTACGGTTGCAGAAGCAGACTCATTGACTTCCTGTGGAATCCGTATGGCTGATATGCTTGCAGGTTTGATTTCAAAATTACTGAAAGCCCTACATAATGCATTGAGGTATATGTCAGAGGAAGAACAAGTAAGTAAAAAAATCCTCAATAGTAGTTGGTTTGTCATTAGCGAACAACAACTCTCCCTTTACAAGAAGTTACACAATGTGGTGGTCGAATTAAATACATCTTGGTACAAGGCTTTTTCCGGGACATATTCAGATGACTTGATAGTGCTTATTGCTTTCCTGAATTTTATGAGTCATTTTGAATCGGTAGAAGCCATAAAAAGCGATATTTCTATGCAAGGTGAATATTTTAACGCATATGCTTGTGAGAGTTTATCTGACTATTATAAACGGATGCATAATAAACTGCCGATTGACCCGGTAGGTAAAACCTCAAAGCATTACTTTTTGAATCAACGAGGAGCAAAAGTTTATTTTGACATCAATAAGCAACCTTTGCTCGAAATAACAAAAGACCGAATTGTCTGCGATACTTTAGCAGTTGGTTTTAGTCAAGAGATGATTCCATTGATTACAATAGCGGAAGCAGGTAATGTAAAATGCTACCGACTTCCAATCAAGTTATCAGAATGGGCAATGACTTTAGTTGGTTTCGCCAATACGGGAGTGAACTTATTTCCGTCTAAAGTTGTGTTTACTAGGACAAAAGACGGATTGTATGCTGATATTTTATAACGAATGAGAGTCAGCTTTACATCTGCTAAATGAAAAGCAGCAGCTAATCTTAAATAATTATCGCTGAAAGAGTTTCGCACTTCCCATTATGTTTATGACATTCAGTTTGAGCATTTCCGATTATTTATTTTGTAGTGGTACAGGTAAGAAAGGCGATGAATATGAAATTTACACATAGGCAACCTCAAACTTGGCAGGAACTCCAAAACCTAACAGCAGAATATCTAACTGTTGCTGGCTATAAAGCAACTACGCCATATGAATTGAATACAGCAAGAGGAAAAGTTGAAATTGACGTTTATGTTGAAGCACCATATGAATTAGTAAAACACATAATATGTGAATGTAAATATTGGAGGACTCCTGTTACTAAAGAAAAAGTCCATGCGTTTAGAACAGTTGTACATGATTGTGGTGCAGAATTAGGTATAATTATTTCGAAAAATGGTCATCAGTCTGGGGCTATTGAAGCTGCGGCATTCTCAAATGTCAGGCTTGAAACATGGGAGAGTTTTTTAAATATTATTATGGACAAATGGATTGATAATCGCTTATGGGCAATAAAAGTAATGGCAGCTCGTGTCATGAGTTTTTCTGATGGATATACTTATAGAACCGAAGAGTTAACAGCCGAAGAATATCCACTTTATCAACATGCATGCAATAGTGCATTAACTACAACAAATCAGTGTGTGCTTATTTTAAAATCCGACTTGCTAAATGACAGTTCAATATTAGATCGTTTTGCAATACAGCAACAATATCAGGATATAGAAACTTATTTGAATGATTTATTCAAAAAGCTTCAGGAAGCACTTGAGATATTAGAAAAACTAAGTGTCAAGCCTGATAAGCCCGATAGGTTTATATCGACTATGAAAATGTATATGGAAAATGCAGATGATTAGCATAAAAATCCGCCATTTTGAGCTTCGCATAATGTTCCCAACTAATCCTGATGAGTTGGGAACTGCACACTATCCATATAATCAGTAGTGTTTATTATTTATTATATACATTGTAACTGTAGTAGTTGATTGGCTCCGGGCACTGGAATTGTTGAAACAGGTTTATTTAAATTGTTCTGCGGATACCTTATGCCTTTATTCTTTATTCGCTCTGCTAGTCGCTTTGAGGGGTTTATGGTTTTCCCTGTTTTCCCTTCGTAGCCTCTCACAAAGGCACTTCGGAGAATTTCATAAATGGGGAGGAGGACAAAAATCTTTACCCCCTGTATATTATGCTGGAATTGTCAGCTCTTACAAATCACATGTACAAAAATGTATTTGCGTGTGATTCCTTCAAAGGCTACTAATGAATTACTTACAGGGCAGTAAGGGAATACGATAATATCTATATCGTATTCCCTTACTGCTCTGGCTCTGTAAGTTACTGCGAAGACACTTCGTCAGCTATTTTAAAGCCACCTGCGGAGTTTCTTAAAGTATGGCTTCGTCAGTGGTTTCTAAAGAATGGGGGCATAAGACCTGGGATTCCGCTTCGTGAGTAGCTTTAAAGCATCTTCTGAGAAATACCTATCAACTGATTTAAATCAGGCATATATTATTTGGAAAAAGTATCCCGATAAAATTGTTATAAGAAACTACGAGGAGTTGATAACCATAGTTGCTCACAACAAGTACTGCAAGATGAAAAAAGATGTGCTGATGCTGCAAGCCTTTCAAAAAAATTGGGGACAGATTTACCTCCAGACTCTTTATGTGAGTGGCTTCAGAGAAATCTAGTAGTTCCTTGGGTCATATCAGGAGGGAATGAAGAATGAAAGAACTACATAAAGAGAAAACCCCGAAACTGTATTAACTACAGTCGGGGTTACTAAATATATAACTGCTAACCTATATATACAACAACGTTCTCATTTTCAAATGCTTTATTCAGCATATTTTCAAGGTTAGCTATACGCTCGAGCAAACCTATTCGGTATGGATTTTCAGATTCTTCTATAAATGCACTAAGTATATGTAGTTCACTTAAAACTTCCTGCAAATTACTTTTTGTAACATCAAGTCCAAAAGACATATGTGTAAGCCATTTTAACTCAAGTTTTTGAATTAATGGATACCAAGCTTTATAAAAACCTTCCTCGGTAGAAATAGGTGTATACATTGCTTCGTTATTTTTTAGTTCTTCTGGTTCCATAATAAAAGCTGCAATTGACATTTTTTCACCTCCAAGTGTAGTGTTAAAATTATAGTCATATGGGAAATCACTCTTTCATTACACTCATTGACCAAATATAGAGCTAAAGTTATAGTCTGGAAATTCTGCTTTAAGTGCATTTATTGCATTAGCAACTGCATTTCGTAAATCTGGTGTATCCGCATCGATTTTGAACACAAAATCTTTAAAATCCTTAAATTCATTAAATTCAGGAACAACTCCATTACCAAATTGGCTTGGTCTAACAGTAAGAGTATCTGGCAAGCTATTAATTCTTACTCTAGTTTTATTAACTATTTGCTTAGTAGCCCACTCCTCTGGAGTTAGCTGATTCAATGGGTTCGATAGTCCTAAAGCACTTTTATCTTCAATAAAACGTTTCCCCAGAATATCAACGGTGTCAAATTCACCTAATGGTGGTTTTGTTGCATCACCGACAATTTCAACACCTTTATAAACTTTCGTTTTTATAGATTCAGCAGCACTTTGAGCTATTTGGCTTATTTTATTTGGATCAGTTATTTTGAATTTATTAATAAAACTAGCAACATCAGTACCAAGGTTTGACAGCACATTAGGATCAATTATATTCAATAATCTGGCATTTTCGATAGCTTCCCTGCCCGCAACCATCATATCCAGTGTACAATCATTATGTACTAAAAGCCCACTTGTGCCTACAAAATAAGTGTGGAACTGGTCAACATTGAGGTTCCTTAATAACTCAGGCTTCAGTAAATATTATACATTATTCCATTGTGTTTGGCATTGGTTTTTCGTAATACTCTGATTTATCTTTCATCATCCGGTATATTATATTTACAAGTCTACGCATGACACATTTTAGGGCCTGCCGCTTAGTTTTTCCCTCAGATATCTTCCTATTATAATACTCATAAAAATATGGGTTAAAAGGTTTTCGCTGTCCTGCGTAGTTACTTACTACAAGTACTGCAAGATGAAAAAAGATGTGCCTTAATTCCTTATCGCCTCGCCTGTCGCTAAAATGTTTGGATGTTTTACCTGTTGCATAGCTGACAGGGCTTATTCCTGCGAATTTAGCAAGCTTTGCGGCATTGGAAAAACGGTCAATGTTGCCTATGTGGGCTATTAGTCCGGCTGCAAATGTTGTACTTATGCCTTTCATACTCTCTAATTTGTAGCCGAATTTGGGAAGGATGGATTCTATTTGGATATCGAGTTTATCAATGGTATCCAGATTATCTTTGATTTGCTTGGCCGTCGATGTGACTATAAAATCACGTATTTCCTGATATTCATTGGGCTGGAAGTTATCC
>NZ_DATCTU010000086.1 GCF_036567765.1 Pseudobacteroides sp. | reverse complement strand
TTTAATTGTTTAAAATTAAATTAATGCTAAATATTTGATTTTAAATATATTTATTAAAAGTGTTAATGCTTTAATAGATTTACCACTTTTATTATGGCAAAACATAGAAATTTAACTAGTGGGTAATAGAACCTATGATTTCCTTGAAATTAGGCAGGTTTAGTGCTAAATTTCTATTGACTTTATTTTGGTAGTTGAGATATAATATAATATGTGCTTCACTTTGTCTTATTCCCATAAATAGACAGAATAGTGATAAGAGCTTATTCTTGGCACAATTGCTACCATCGGAGGGAGGGAAATGCATGTCTGAAGTAAGGGTTAAGGAAAACGAATCCCTAGAAAGTGCTCTTAAGCGTTTTAAAAGACAATGCGCGAAAGCTGGCGTATTATCTGAAATCAGGAAAAGGGAGCATTACGAAAAGCCTAGTGTTAAGAGAAAGAAAAAATCCGAGGCTGCAAGAAAAAGAAAATTTAAATAAGCCATTATAAATAGGAGGCTATCTTATGTCCCTTAAGGAAAAACTGCTTGAAGATATGAAAATCGCCATGAGGGAAAAGGACACTCTTAGGAAAAATGCTATCCAAATGGTGAGATCAGCAATCCTTCAAGTGGAAAAAGACAGCAAAGTAATCCTTGATGATGATAGTATAATTGATGTTATTGGCAAAGAAGTCAAAAAGAGAAGAGATTCGCTTTCTGAATTCGAAAAAAGCGGCAGACAGGATCTTATCGATAATCTTAAAACTGAAATAGATGTTTTGATGCAATATCTACCAGAACAGCTTTCTGAAGAAGAACTTGAGAACATTGTCAAGCAGGCAATCCAAGATACAGGTGCTTCATCAATGAAGGATATTGGCAAGGTAATGCAAGCTGTAATGCCAAATGTTAAGGGTAGAGCTGATGGAAAAATCATAAATCAGATAATAAAAAAGATTCTAGGATAAAGCAAAAGCTCGATTAAAATCGAGCTTTTTATTATGAAAAAATCGCCAGGAGATTTGCAGCTTTGATGTTATCGTGACAAATATTTAACCCCCTTATACAAAACAAATTGTGAAGGGGGTTAAATATTTGTGATATGCCTACACCAATAATTATCTAGACATTAAAAAACTCTCTATACAAAACCTTTATAGCTGTTTCACATTCACTAGACCTGACGCCGAACATCATACTTACCTCGGATGAGCCCTGGTTTATCATTTCCACGTTAACTCCAACTGCAGCCAAAGCGTTTGTTGCTCTTGCCGCCAATCCAACGGTATGTCTCATTCCCTCACCAACAACCATAACCAGTGCCAGGTTAGGTACTATTTCGATATCATCAACAGCCAGCTCATCCTTTATTCTTTTAATAACCAGCTTTTCTTTCTCATCAGTTAACTGCTTTGTCCTTACTACAACTGACATGTTGTCAATTCCCGAAGGAACATGCTCATATGACAAACCTTGCTCTTCAAGTATTTGAAGAACCTTTCGGCCAAATCCCACTTCCCTGTTCATCATATATTTACTGATATATAAGGTGCTAAATCCTACATCTCCTGCTATACCCGCAACAATGTCACCGTTTTGGCTTCTCTCCTTAACTATCATTGTGCCGGGAGCTTCGGGATTATTTGTATTCTTTATACATACAGGAATTCCTTTTCTATAAACCGGCTCAAGGGTTTCTTCATGAAGCACGGAAAATCCTGCATAGGATAATTCCCTCATTTCTCTATAAGTAAACACGCTTATTGCTTTTGCATCAGGTACTATATTGGGATTTGCTGCGAAAACTGAATCAACATCAGTAAAGTTTTCATAAACATCAGCACAAACCGCAGCTGCTAAAATCGATCCCGTTATGTCGGAACCGCCCCTTGGGAAAGTCACCACTTCCCCTGCTTTTGAGTAGCCGAAAAATCCTGGAAAAATTATGATTCCTTTATAATTGTTCAATGCCTTGAGATTATCGAAAGACTCCGGAAGTACCCTGGCATTGCCAAACTCATCGCTTAAGAATAAGCCTGCATCCTTTGGATTTACATATTGTGCTTCATGTCCTTTGCTCTTTAAGTAAGCAGCAACTATTTTTGCAGAATTGTCTTCCCCAGCAGCCTTTAAAAGATCCATAAACATTCCTTCATGAGTTACAGGGCCTGATAAGCGTTTTTTCATATCTTCTGCAATAATATCAGTTATGTTGCTGTCCAGCCCTAAGTCTTTAGCAATATCATCAAACCGCTTAATAACAGCATTCATCTCTTCTACTGCCTCACCAGTCTTAATATATTTATCGGCACAACTGATAAGTAAATCTGTAACCTTTATATCCTCCTTGGTTCTCTTACCTGGTGCAGAAACAACTGCAAGCCTTCTTTCAGGGTCAGATGTTATAATATCGCAAACCTTTATTATCTGTTCAGCTGATGCGAGGGAAGTCCCTCCAAATTTACATACTTTCATTTCTTTTCCTCCTAGTTCCTAATCTTCTAATACCCTTATAATACCTGCAACTTCATTTATGTAAGGGTTGCCTATTAATTCCTTAACTTTTTTCTTTAGCATTCCCTCAGCTTCTTTTTCAGAAATGAAAACAAGCTCTTCTTTTGCTGCCTTTATTTCAGAAGGTATCCACTCAACCGAGCGGAATGTACTTTTAACAAGCTCCTCCGCCCCATCTCTATTATTTACCTTTAGTCTTATATAAAAACGTGTCTCCATTACATCTGGATCCATCATGTTTTCTTCGGTATTTATAGTCCAAACATTTTTGCCGCTGTTTTCGCTGTGTTTCACAACATCAATAACATCTGCGACAACAGCACTAGCGGTAGGCAGCTTTCCTGCCCCCCGGCCATAAAACATTGCATCTCCTATGGCATCTCCCCTTACAACAATTGCATTAAATACATCTTCCACATTTGCAAGAGGGTGACTCTTATTAATGAGTGCAGGACCTACTGATGCATATATTTTCCCGTCTGCCTTAACACTTCTGCCAACCAGCTTGATGACCGATCCGCACATTTCTGCATAGTGCATATCTGCAAGTGTAAGCTTTGTTATTCCTTCTGTTACAATTTTCCTATAATCTACATATTCATTATAAGCAATAGAAGATAATATTGCTATCTTTCTGCATGCATCATGTCCCTCAATATCAGCTGTAGGGTCTGCTTCAGCATACCCATTGGCTTGAGCTTCCTTTAATGCAGAATCAAAATCCTTGCCGTGCCTGTTCATCTGGGTAAGAATATAATTGGTTGTACCGTTTAAAATACCTGTAATTCCGTTTATTTCATTGGCAGCCAGACAATTATTGAGAGGTCTTATAATGGGTATACCACCACCG
This sequence comes from Pseudobacteroides sp., assembly GCF_036567765.1. NCBI lineage: Bacteria > Bacillati > Bacillota > Clostridia > Eubacteriales > Oscillospiraceae > Pseudobacteroides > Pseudobacteroides sp. The sequence goes on along the minus strand of NZ_DATCTU010000086.1, from coordinate 39,508 downwards.
ACGCTAGCCTCAAAATGATAATGTACATTGTTATCGGCAGCCATTTTAAGAAGCTCAGGCCCATGAGTAGCAACCAACTCCTTATTTGAGGTTATTACATGCTTACCCTTGGATAAAGCCATCTTGGTAAATTTATATGCAATACCGACACCGCCAATTGTCTCTACTACAACCTTAATTGAATCGTCATTAAAAACATCATCGGAATTCTTGGTAAGCAGCTCCCTATCGGGGCTATCAGCAAAATCACGTATATCTAAAATCTTTTTTACGCATATTTCTTCACCAGCTCTTTGACTTATACTGAGCCTGTTTTTCTTAATAACTTCCACAACGCCTGATCCAACTACTCCATAGCCTAAAACTGCAACAAAAATCATAATAACCTCCTATTACTCTCTTGCCAGGATTTCCTGACGCCGAACTCCCTCTATTCTTCCAATTTCGTCCATAAGTTCTTTAATATCCTTAACCATACCCGCTGTTTCAATGGATATCGTTACGTCAGCAAGACCATTGATGGGTATGTTTTGATTTATTGTCAATATATTGGCTTTTGCTAATGCTATCTGATTAATTATACCAGATAAGATGCCCGATAAGTCTTCAACTACAAAAAACAAGGTCATAACTTTACCCCTTGAGGTTTCATAGAAAGGAAAAACAAAGTCCTTATACTTATAAAAAGCACTTCTGCTTATTCCAACCTCTTTTACAGCCTCATTAATAGATTTGACCTTTCCCTTACCAAGTATCTGTTTTACCTCAATTACCTTGGAAAAAACCTCTGGAAGCACTGAAGTATCTACCAGTAGATAGGTTGAGTCCTTATTCATACCCTTGTCACCGTCCTCAATAGACGCACATTTGTTTTTCTACCGTGAAATAATAATAGCACATTAATTTGACAAATTCAATAGATAAATTAAAAGTGATTAATCTTTTAAATAAAAAGAGGATGCCTATTTGCAAGGCAGCCTCTTATAGTATCAATCTTTTTACATTTTCTACTATATGTTTGAATTTGATGTTTTGTAATTGGTGTTTTACGTTTTATATCTTAAGTATCCTTTCAACCTCGTTTTTCATATCTTGTTTATCACAAACAGCTTTGTGCTTAATTTCCCTCTTGTCAAGCCCTTTAAGTCCTGCAGGAATAGAAAGATTGCATCTTTCAGCCAAAATTTCTAGAAGATCAAATTCACTCTTCCCAGCTACACTTTCTTCTCCAAAAATGGCCTTAACCACGCTGTCATTGAATTTGAACGGGCTTGCTGTCGAAACTATAACAGTCTTAGTCATGTCTCCGGTAGATATGACATACTTGTCATATACATCAATTCCTACTGCTGTATGGGTATCTACAACATAACCATATTCGTTGTATATACACTCTATTGTCTTTAATGTATCTGCTTCGCTAGAAAATCCACCCCAAAAGTATTTGGAGATTTTCTTTTTAGTTTCTGAGTCAACGGCATATTCCCCTTCTTCTTTGAGGGATTTCATCCACTCATTAACCAGCCACGAGCTGCGTCCGGTAATCTCAAATAACAATCTTTCAAGGTTACTTGATATTAAAATGTCCATGGACGGCGAACTTGTCTTTTTAAATTCTCTCTTCCTGTCATAGACTCCGGTATTTATAAAATCAGTCAGGACATTGTTCTCATTGGATGCACATACGAGTTTATTAATTGGAAGCCCCATCTCCATAGCGTAATATGCAGCCAAAATATTTCCGAAATTTCCGGTTGGCACAACAAAGTTTACTTTTTCCCCTGCTTCAATTTCATTTTTCTTTAAAAGATCCGCATAGCCAGAAAAATAATAAACAATCTGCGGTACAAGCCTTCCCCAGTTTATCGAATTTGCAGAAGAAAATTTGAAGCCGCTTTTATTCATTGTCTCATTCATCTCAGCGTCTGTGAATATGGCTTTGACACCATTTTGTGCATCGTCAAAATTGCCATGAACCCCTATGGAATAAGTGTTATCTCCATCCTGGGTGACCATCTGCATCTTTTGAACATCACTTACTCCATCTTTAGGGAAAAATACTATTACTCTGGTGCCTTTAACATCCTTAAATCCTTCTAATGCTGCTTTACCAGTGTCGCCGGATGTTGCAACAAGAATAACCGTTTCATCTGTTTCACCTGTTTTTTCTACTGCTTTTACCATAAAATGGGGTAAAATCTGTAATGCCATGTCTTTAAACGCACATGTAGGCCCATGCCATAATTCAAGCACATGAACATTGTCATTGAGCTTTACTACAGGTGCTATATCTTCGGTGCCGAATTTTTCTTTTGTGTATGCAGAGTTTACGCATTCAGAAAGCTCATCTATGGAATAATCGTCAAGAAAATGCTTAAGGATAAAAACAGCCCTTTCCTGATAACTCAAATTGACTAAACTGTATATCTCCTCAGGGCTTAACTTAACCGGGGCACTAGGAACAAACAATCCACCATCAGGTGCAATACCCATCTTAATCGCCTCAGCAGACAATTTAGACTTTAGACCCCCTCTTGTACTTTCGTATAACATATTATTCCCCCTAATTTTTCATCATATAAATGCTTATATAATAATCATACTCGTCATAGTTGTATTTTATATTAATTTTTATCAACCCATTAACTAATGCCAACTTATTGAGTTCCCTATTATAATAATACAAAAAACACAAAAAATAAAGAAATTTTTATTCTTATTTTAGTCGTCCCCTGCTTCTACCTAAAGAAAAAAGGGTATCTGCGAAATCTTGCATTCCTTATTCTAGCGGTATATTCGATTTTGTTAATTAGGTCCAATGCCGCGTTTTTTCCTTGAATATATAAATATTCTTTATCCTCTTCTGCCAAGCTAAAATCCAAGCTGGAAACATTTCCCGTGCTAATTTTTGACAGAATCTTGTTTTCATAATTCTTGGTTTTTGGGATACCAATGTCATGAACGGCTGAAATCAAAGATTTTAGTACACTTAAAGGTGTGTCAAGGCTGAAAAATTTCTTTTTATAATCTCCATCCAAGCTAAAACCAATGGTTCGGTACTTATTATCATCACCTATCATCCATATTGGGTAATTGTCAAAGACTCCACCGTCAACTATACTGTATGTTTTCCTCAATTTTCCAGTACCTACATAGATTTCAACGGCTTTAAAGGCAAAGGGAACACTGGCACTCATTCTAACAGCCTTGGCTACCTCCAGTTTATCAGGGTTGATATTGTAAAATTCAATGTCATCGGGTAAAACCAGGGCCTTACGCCTTGTTGCATCAACGGCTAAAAACCTTACCCTATAACCCTTTGGATTGCAGCAGTCAACCTCTCCGCCCCTAAAATCCTCAAAGGTTGTTATTCCCTTCTGTCTAAGATGCTTATAAAGCCACTCTTCCAAATAATCACCGTCAAAAAGACAGCCCTCTTTACTATATAGAGCAACATTCTTTATTATGTCTCCCCTGAAATTAACATCATGGTCTCCATAATCATACTCTGGTATAAACATTCCTCTTGGGTTTTTGGTGCTTAAAAATTCTACTGCCGAATAATTGTCCTTTCTATTGAGGCTCCTCCAAGTTTCGAAGGAGGCTACTGCCGAAACCAGTTTAGGGATATCTTCCATCTTTATTTTTCCAAAATCAAGACTTCCCAATATTTCTCTCAGATCAGCCGCATTATACCCTGCACCTATAAATGAGCCTGCAATTGCACCAGCCGATACGCCGGCAATATTACTAAAGGTATATCCCCTTTTCTCAACAGCTTCACTGACCCCTGAGTAAGCAATACCTTTAACTCCACCGCCGCTTAAAACCAAGTTGTATACCTTATTTATCTTATTCACTTTTTATCAATCCAGAAAATTAGTCCCTTATATATTATATTATTTTGACGAGATAAATGCTTATTTAGGTAGATTTGACATTTCTTTTATTTTTGCCTGAGCATAATAAGCAACCGGGCTTTTAGGGTATGACTTGACTACAGTCTGAAATAATTCTAAAGCTTCCTTGGAGTTATTTATATTTTTATAAGCTACACCCAGCTTATATAGTGCACTATCCATAAAAGGCCACTTATCACCGTATAATCTTACTTTATTGAGTTTCTCAATAGCTTCATTATACTTTTTGCTGTTACAAAGATTATAACCTTGGTTATAGGCAATCTGTGCTGCCTTAGGCACAATATTTTCATAAAGGCTGTCATACCTTTGCTTGTCTGCATTGTTGAATTTTGTATCCTTCATGAGAATCAATATGTCTGCAGCCGATTCATATTTTTGAGATTTTGCCAATTCATCGGCTTCACTGAGCTTCTTAACACTTTTATTATATTCTAGTTCGTTTTCCAGCAGTGCTTTACTGCTTTTAAGGTTGTTATAGTCCTGTTTGAGCTTGTTTAAGCTGCCCTTTAGTTCCGTTATTTGTTTATTTAGTTTGTTGATGGCATCCGTCTCTGCATCAAGCACATCCACAGCTTTAGTATCGGTTTTATTTACATAAAAGGGTATACTGCATAATAACACTGCAATTGCTCCTATCAAGCCGCAACATATGTATTTAATCAGGCTGCTGTTTAAGAAATTTAGCTTTTCAAAAAAGTTACCGTTAAGTCTCTTTTCCTTTACACTTTCCTTTTTAGAAACTGGCTGTCGGTTAAAGGTTTTCAATTCCTTTTTAGGAGCGGATACTTCCCTTTCCTTTATTAATTTGTAAAGTCTGGTTGTGGAGGTGCTCTCTCCTAATATTTCCATGAGCTTTTCAAACACAAACCTTGCGTTTTCGTAATCATTTATGTATAAATAACAAATTCCCAATAGGTTTATCGCTTCATAAAACTGAGGGTTTAGGGATATGGCTTTTTTTAATTCTATTATGGCCATATCCTCACTTTTGGCATTTATGCTGTCTAAAGCTTTATTATAAAGGTTAACGGAACTCCTAATATTATCAGGTACATTCCGGTCTTTAAACCCTAATGATCTAGCATCAATATGAGCATAACTCATAAGCTCCTGCTTCAAATCAATCAATTGATTCCCTCCTAGCTTTCTAAACCTATTGTTCTTATTTTAAGGTATTAAAAAATTTTCTGATCTCCCCAATATAGTATAGGGACCCATAAGCACAAATTATACCTTTTGTGGAAACTTTTTTTATACTGTAAAGGATTGCCTCTTCAATTTTATCACTCACATTAACATCTTTACAATAGCCTCTTAATATTACTGCCAACTCCTGTGCTGTCATTCCCCTTTCGTTTTCCGGCTTCACAGTTACAAACTCTGATGCTATAGGTATTACAGGCTCGATGATGGCTTTGTAGTCCTTGTCCTTTAGAACTCCGATAATAAAAATTATATCCTTTCCGGGGAAATATTTCTTGAGATTGTCAGCAAGCATCAAAGCACCTTCTTTGTTGTGAGCCCCATCAATAATGAACATTGGCTCCTTACAAACAACTTCAAGCCTGCCTGGCCAAACAGCTTTGATCAAACCTGACTCAACATCGGTTTTATTTATTCTGTCATAGCCTTTTTCCCTTACAATTTCAACGGCTTCAAGTGCTGTTACAGCATTGGCAACTTGATGTTCACCCGCAATACTGATTTTAAACTTTCCGTGCCTTTTATGTAAAAAACTGCTGCCCCAAATGCCAGACTCCAAAACTTCCACGTCTGCCAAGGATACTTTGTTAAGCCTGGATTTTTTCTCCTCGCAGACCCTTTCAAATACTTCCAAGGCTTCACCTGCTTGGGGATACAGTACAACATCAGAATTATCCTTTATAATACCCGCCTTTTCAAAGGCTATCTTTTCCAGTGTATCACCTAATATATTCATATGATCATAACTTATTGTTGTAATAACTGCAGCAAGGGGCATGTCTATAACGTTTGTAGAGTCAAATCTGCCTCCAAGCCCTACCTCCAAAACCACTATATCACAACCCGTTTCATAAAAATACTGAAAAGCTATAGCAGTAACTATTTCAAACTCAGTAGGGTGGTTTCCACCGTTTTTAACTAACTCATCAGCCTTTTGTTTAACAAATGCAGTAATTCTCGCAACATCTGCCTCCGCTATTTCCCCTCTATCCACCTTAATTCTTTCAGTAAATCTCTCCAGATATGGAGAGGTAAAAATACCTGTCTTATATCCCGATTCCATTAAAATACTGCTTATAAAAGCTACCGTAGAGCCTTTTCCGTTAGTACCTGCTACATGCACAAACTTCAGGCTCTTGTGGGGATTTCCCATGAGCAAAAGAAGTGCTTTTATGTTTTCAAGGCCTAGCTTTATTCCAAACTTTAAAGTCCCATGAATATATTCCAACGCTTCAGTATAATTCATTGTCTTTCTCCCTAAAAATTAAGTAAAGATGTACTATATGGTTATTTTCTCATATAGTACATCTTTTTTATATACTAATGTTAATTCTAGAAGAATTCATTAAGAATTTTCTCGAATAACTTCCCCTATATGCTTCGCTTTCGTGTTGACTTGACTCGTCAACACACGCTCAGAAGGAGAAGTAATTCTAGAAGAATTCATTAATTGCTGCCACAGCATTTTTTAAACTTCTTACCGCTTCCACATGGACAAGGATCGTTTGCACCAACCTTTGCACCCTTTGAGATGGCCTTTTTAGGCTCATCGCCATGACTTGCAGCTGTGGGCTCTGCCACTCTCTCCCTCTCAACGCTCTGGTCCTTTTCTATATGAGTATTCATTATGAGCCTTAATGCGTCTTCCTGAATATTTTTAATCATCTCTTCGAACATTTCAAAGCCTTCAAACTTATATTCCACAACAGGATCTCTCTGTCCGAATGCACGAAGACCTATTCCGTGCTTTAGCTGCTCCATGGCATCAATATGATCCATCCACTTCTGGTCAACAACCCTTAAAAGTATTACCCTTTCCAATTCACGCAAGAGATCTGTTCCAAGCTCTTGTTCCTTAGCTTCGTACCTTTTTGTCATAAGCTCAAGTATCTTGTCGCTTACATCTTCTTTAACCATTCTTTCCATTTCTTCCTTGGTAGGCTTTATTTCACCTTTAGGAAGAAATCCGCTTGCTAAAAAGCTGTCAATAGCTTCCCAGTCCCACAAATCAGGATGTGGGGTTTCTGTACAATAAAGCTTAACTACGCTTTCTGCCAGGCCTTCAATCATTTTTGTATAATTCTCTTTAAGGCTTTCACCGTTTAATACCTTGCTTCTCTGTCCATATATGACCTCTCTTTGTTTGTTCATAACATCGTCATACTGAAGGACATGCTTTCTTATCTGATAGTTCTTGCCTTCTACCCTCTTCTGTGCATTTTCAATTGCACCCGACAGCATTTTATGCTCAATAGGCTGATCCTCTTCGAGACCTAAAGCATTAACAAGCCCTTTTATTCTATCTGTTCCAAAAAGCCTCATAAGGTCATCTTCCAAAGATATATAAAACCTTGAAGCACCTATATCTCCCTGACGACCTGCACGACCTCTTAACTGGTTGTCAATACGTCTTGACTCATGCCTTTCTGTACCCATTATAAAAAGTCCGCCAGCCTCATAAACCTCTTCTCTTTCCTTTTCTATCTGGCTTTTGAATTTCTCATTCAGTTCGCGGTAGGCCTTTCTGGCATTTAGGATGGTCTCATCCTTGGTCTCGCTAAAGCTTGTTGATTGACTTATAAGCTCTTCATCATAGCCCTGCTTTCTCATTTCCTGCTTTGCCATATATTCGGCATTACCGCCGAGCATTATGTCGGTACCTCTACCTGCCATGTTTGTTGCAATGGTAACAGCACCTTTTCTACCCGCCTGTGCAACAATCTCAGCTTCTCTGTCATGGTGCTTAGCATTCAAAACCTCATGCTTTACACCCCGTCTTCTAAGCATGCTGCTTAAAAACTCGGATCTTTCAATGGAGATTGTACCAATCAATACTGGCTGGCCTTTTTTGTTGCACTCTACAACATCATTTATAACCGCATTGAATTTGCCTATTTCTGTTTTATAAACACTATCGGGATGATCCTTCCTTCTTAATGGCTTATTTGTAGGAATGATTATTACATCAAGCTTGTATATGTCCTGAAACTCCTGCTCTTCTGTCTGAGCGGTACCAGTCATACCTGAAAGCTTTTTGTACATCCTGAAATAATTCTGGAATGTGATGGTGGCAAGGGTTTTACTTTCCCTTTCTACCTTAACGCCTTCCTTAGCTTCAATGGCCTGGTGCAAACCGTCACTGTACCTTCTTCCGTACATAAGACGACCTGTAAATTCATCAACTATAATAATTTCGCCGTCCTTTACCACATAATCCCTGTCAATTTTCATAAGACCATGTGCTTTGATAGCCTGGTTGATGTGGTGAGAAATAGTCAGGTTTTCAGGGTCGGACAGGTTTTCAACCATAAAATACTGCTCTGCCTTCTTTACTCCATTTGCGGTCAGATTGGCAGTATGAGCCTTTTCATCAACAATATAATCCTCTTCAATATCATCATTATGCTGTTTGTCATCGGTTTGAGTAAATACCTTGGCTTTAAGCTTAGCTACAAACGCATTTGCCCTTTTATAAAGGTCAGTTGACTTATCTCCTGCACCTGATATTATAAGAGGTGTTCTGGCTTCGTCAACAAGGATACTGTCAACCTCATCCACTATGGCATAATGAAGATCTCTCTGAACCTTTTCTTCCTTGTAAATTACCATGTTGTCCCTAAGGTAGTCAAACCCGAATTCATTGTTGGTTCCGTAGGTTATATCACAGTTATATGCTTTTCTTCTTTCTTCATTATCCATATCGTGCACTATAAGACCTACTGTGAGTCCTAAAAATCTATAAATCTTACCCATCCACTCACTATCACGTCTTGCCAGGTAATCATTGACCGTTACAACATGAACGCCTTTACCCTCAAGTGCATTTAAATAAACAGGAAGTGTAGCAACAAGAGTCTTACCTTCACCGGTTTTCATTTCTGCTATTCTTCCCTGATGCAAAACAATACCACCTATTAACTGTACATCGAAATGCCTCATTCCAAGAACCCTTATACCTGCTTCTCTGACAACTGCAAAAGCTTCCACCATCAGGTCATCTATCGTTGCTTCACCTTTTGCTATTTTTTCCTTAAACTCAAAGGTCTTAGCCCGCAACTGTTCATCTGTCAGTGCTTTAATCTCAGGCTCAATCTCATTTATTTCATCAACAAACGGCTGAATTCTTTTAAGTTCTCTTTCGCTGTAACTTCCAATAAATTTTTCTATAATATTTTTTATCAACATAAAGATATCATCCTTTCAATTTGAACAAAATCACTTTCGATTTTGCAACCATGGTCGTTGGGTATCCTTGACTGCAAAGAATACCAATAAAAAAATTCCAACTGCAACAACTAAGTCTCCGATACTCACTATTGGCATCAGCCATCCTATAAAGGGCGGCATTTCAATAATATCGGCTAGAAACCTAAGTTTTGTGGTTTCATTAATAAGAATATGCTTTCCATCGGTGCCACTTTTCAAGAGTTCCAGGCTGCTTGACAGTCCCCCTGTGTTTTTTAGCAATTGTGAACTGACAGGCATCATTCCTCCATTTACCATCATGACAAGAATGTTCGCAAGACTGCCGATGCCTATAACAAGTATTCCCAGAAGCTTCCTGTTATACCAAAGCACTATCAGCAGAAGAGCGAATGCTGCCCCATGAACAATGAAACTGTACTTTTGGGCATCAATCAATCCTCTTAAGGCTAAAACCCTTATTGCAGTCTGAATAATGACCACAATCAAGAGAAGCCATAATTTCTCAAATTTAAGATTTATAATGTTGGAGATCCTACCTTTTGCAACTATCCCAAAAGCAGCTCCTAGAATAACAACTACAAGGTATAACATAAAATCACCCCAATGTAGTATGGAATTACATGGTATAATTGAAAGGCGGTGAAGAATCGGTATAATTTAATACAAGATCATTATTTGAATAGTCCCATCTTATATTTATAATATCTGAACAAATAACTTTTTCAGTAAGGTTATCTTTTAAACTATATTTATCAGTCCCAAAAAATAGCTTCTTCTTGAATAAAGGCTCTTTAATATTAAGTCCGGCACTATATTTAATATTAATACCCGAACTAACCCATGAATAGCCTGAAATTTCATATGATTTTATATCGTGTGCATCGCCTGCCGATATAAGCACAGGTCCTTCATCCGGTTCACCCAATATATCGGATTGGCAGTCCGCAAAAATAAGCATGTCATAATAGGCTGCTGGAAAAACTGCAGTCCCATCGGCTGTTAATGCTGATAATATTATAAGGCTTATAAACAGCTTCTTAAACATGTACCAACCCTCAAAATTTCTAACATTTATATTAAGTCATGATGAAAAAATAACTTCCGCTATAATAGCTTTTAATATAGTAATAATACCCGAATAATTGAATTTAATCAAGTAAAAAACGAATATTTATATATATTAAAAGTTTATTTTTGTAGTTTGAAACAAAAAATTTAGACCTATTTTTCAAGTCTTTCAATGACCATTTTGTAACCGTCAGCACCATAGTTCAAGCACCTGTTAACCCTGCTGATTGTAGCTGTGCTTGCCCCGGTCTTTTCAGCAATTTCGGTATATGTTACACCCTTTTTCAGCATTTTGGCTACTTCAAGCCTCTGGGCCAATGCCTTTATCTCCGATACGGTGCATAAATCTTCGAAAAAGCTATAGCACTCATCTATATCATTCAACAATAATATAGCTTCAAAAAGCTTGTCTGTATTTTCATCCCTAATCTTGGAATTCAAATCCATCAACTCCTGTTTCTTTTTAAAACAATATCTCCAAACTCAACACCGAGGCATTTGGCAACTAAAGGACATTTGGCCCTTAGCACAAAAAATGTTTTATCTCCAGCTCTTTTGCTGCCTTCAAGGGACTCAAAATTTGCCTGCCCCTTTGAAATTATTATATCGGCCCTCTTAAATGCCTCGATAAACGCCTGTGAACTTTTCTCAAAAACAACACCAAGAAGGTCATTACCTGTATCCACTACCTCGCATATCGAGGTCAATCCAACCTGTACCGCATCCTCCATGGTAGAGTCATTTAATATGGGGCCTCCTTTAACAGAATATACCACATTTAGTCCAAGCCTCTTAAACTCCTCGACAAGCACCATATCAAATACAATTTCTCCGCTGTTGTCGCCAAGAATCATTACTGTTTTAGCATTTTTAAGCATAGGCTTTAAATCATTATAATCGTCATGATCGAATTCCTTATCCGTGATTTCATTCATAGCCAGATCAACATCAAAATCAGGAGTAATTCCCATATCTATAATATTTCCTGCCACCGCTACTTTAAATGCTTTATGCAGCCTATCATCGGACTTCTCCACCAATCTGGAAAAATCCTTATATTGGTTTAATGCATAATCATTCCATTTTATTTTTGCTTCCTTATATGGATCTATTATACCTATAATGTCATATATTTTTCTCAGCACAACTGTCGAATTATAGCATGGCGTTTCCTCCAAGCTGAGTTGGTTGATAATACCAAGTACACTATTAATTGTACTGCTTATTTCTTTATCATTCATTCCTGCTATCCTCAATGTAGAGATTCCTTGCTTAAGATAACAGGGAATACAATCTGCTTCTACTCTCATTTTAAACTCCTCACTTTTTATAATACAGTTAATCTTTTCAAACAACTATTATTTTAATTTATATACATAATAAAGTCAAAAAAAATACAGTAGCAATATTTATAATTAAATGTTATAATATATCTGTAAATAAAAATCATCATTTGCTTCTTAATGTATTCACTTAATTTATATATAACAATATCATAAATCTTTCCCAAAGACCACTTACATAAGCCTTTTGAATGCGTAATTGGAAAATTAAGTTTACTTGTTTATTTTACATAGAAAAACTCCTTTAATTAGTTCAATTTCTCTTCAAAGTCTATTAACAAATTGTTGCTTTCCCCAAAATTTCCTGCTCACATCAATACAATCTGTTGCACATTAGTGAAATTCTTGTCGTTTTCTGCATTTTTATAAAAAACTATTTATTTTTTATTTGATATGTTATATATTATTCACGAGTAATTATTAACTAGTTACTCCCCTATGTCCCGTTGCATTCTCCCTTCTCAAATAGAATGCACGGGTATTTTTTTATTGTTTTGGGAAATAAATATATTTATAATATTTTTATTGATGAAAGCTCATGTACAATTCCTTGAAAGGTGTGACAATTAGATGGGAAGCGAGATAGAAAGAAAGTTTCTTACCCAAAGTGATGATTACAAAAATATGTCGAAAGGTGTCCCGTACATGCAGGGGTATATCTGCTCAGGGAAGGGAAGGGTTGTCAGGGTAAGGATAGCTGGAGCGAAGGGCTATATTACCATCAAAGGACCTCACGAGGGTATAAAAAGGGCGGAGTATGAATATGAAATACCTGTAGATGATGCACGGGAAATGTTAGAGAATTTATGCACCAAGCCTCTAATAGAGAAACATAGATATAGTGTACCCCATGAAGGATTTATTTGGGAAATAGATGAATTTCACGGTGAAAATGAGGGACTTGTTGTTGCTGAAATAGAGCTTGATAATGAGAATCAAAAGTTCAGCATTCCAAGCTGGATTGGCAAGGAAGTTACAGGTGAGTCAAAGTATTATAATTCAAGCCTGATAAAGAATCCCTATACAAAATGGGATAGCGTAATATAAGTTTACTTTATAATATAAACAAATTTCATTTTATGGTTTTGTCCTTAAAAATTTTGTGATAAAATTAATTTATATTAAAAGCAATTTATATATGTATATCCAAGAAGTAGTTTTTTGTTAATTTATAAATGAGCATTTACTTAAAAAGAATCAAATAAGTTATTCAAGCATTCTTCCTAACTATTTTTGTGCCTCATATTATATTTATCATTTTACACAGTTCCATTTATGAATTTTTTATGATATTATAGCCAATGCAAATTAATTATGCTTTTAATAAATAAGAGCAGGGTTATATGTTAACATACACTCCTTAACATATAAAGTAATAAATAGCTTTGTAACCCCGCTTTTAAGTTAAAATCATAAATTTTTTCAGCTAAATTAATAGCTGCAAAAACTGTATGATTTTAATATATAAACATTAATTTAATTTATTTATTTGGATTAGGAGGTGCAAACAGATTAGAAGATAGCTAACTGTTAAGTTGGTGTTCTTTAAATTTAGGTACGATCAAAAAATAACTTCCGCTATAAAATTTCGCTCATGTGTTAACTTAGCTCGTCAACACCCGCTCAGAAGCGTAAGTAATTTTTTAATCATACCTTAGGTTAAGGTATAAGTTACATATTAATCTTAAGTTTTATTTATTGGAGTGTACTGTAAATTTAAATTGAATTTTGAAAGGGGAAATTAATTAAAATGAAAAAATTAGGTTTGTTATTCTTAATTTGTGCATTATTAGTGTCTTCCATTGCTTCATTTAATGTCAGCTATGCAGCAGATCTGTCATTTCCTTATAACGTCACATATATCGGTGGTTTGAGTTCTCAGGCACCAAATCAGACAGAAGCTAATTCCGCTCTTCTAACTGATTACAACGAATGGAAAGCTGCTCGTGTAACACAAAACGGTGCAGGCGGAAACCTGAGAGTTCAGAGAGGTTCAACCGACGGATATGATACAGTATCAGAAGGTATAGCTTATGGTATGATACTGTCTGCTTACTTTGATGACAAAACAACGTTTGACGGGCTTTGGAGATATGCAAAAGCTCACTTTAATTCTAACGGATTAATGGGCTGGCATGTTGATGCTAATGGCAACTTTGTTGGTACAGGCGGTAGCGGTGCTGCTACTGACGCAGAAGAAGATATGGCAATAGCACTCATATTCGCTTCAAGAAAATGGGGTTCCACTTATGATGCTGATGCTAAAACACTTCTTAGAAACATGATGGCTAAAGAAGTTGAGTCAGGTACATTTGTATTGAAGCCTGGAGATAGCTGGGGCGGTTCAAATGTAACAAACCCTTCATACTTTGCACCAGGCTATTATAGGGTATATGCTGAGTTTACAGGCGATCAGAACTGGCTTAGGGTTGCCGACAAGTGTTACGAAATACTCAACAAATGCCGAAACAGCTCTACAGGATTAGTCCCAGACTGGTGTACCGCACAAGGTACGCAGGCATCCGGTCAAGGATTTGATTTCAAATACGATGCAGTACGTACTCCATGGAGAATAGCAGTAGATTACAGCTGGTATGGAACAGCACAAGCAAAAACTATTTGTGATGCAATGTCCAAATTCTTCAAAGGTCTTGGTTCAAATATATATGATGGATATTCAATAACTGGTACCAAAGTAGGTCAAGCATTAAATTCATCAACTTTTATAGCTTGTATTGCTTCAGGTACCATGACTGGCTTTGATGCTGCTTATGCAAAAGAAATGTACGCAAATTGTTTGAGGAATGAAGATCCTTATTCCGCAGGTTATTCTTACTATGGCAATAGCTTAAGAATGATGGTTTTACTTCATATGACTGGAAACTTCCCAAATCCTTTAAAGTATACTCCTTCATCACCTACACCAACTAATACTCCTACTAGTGTACCATCGAACACTCCAACCCCAACAAAACAATCAAGTAATTTGGTACCTGAAGATGTAAATGGAGACAGGGCTGTAAACATGGCTGACGTAATACAATTGGCTGTATGCTTTAATGCTACACAGGGAACAAACAAGTATAATGCTAATTATGATATTAATAAAGACGGTGCAATCAACATGAGCGATGTTATTATGATTGCAATAAGGTTTAATTATACTTATTAAGTATTAAATTAAACTAATAATCTCACTTAAAGATTACTAAAAGGACATATTCTTGATAGTTTAGGCTTGGGGAATAAGTCCTTTTTTGTGTTTATATCCTCTATGCATAATCCAAAATTAAAACAGTAAATATTGTGTTTGCAATTGATTGGGTATTATACTATACAAATAGAGCAATATAGAAAGGTCCGATACGGTATCGTCCAATTACTATGAAAGAAGGATGAAATATGGATAGGAATGAATTTACCTGTTATCTGCAAAGCCAACCGATTGTGAATTCCCATTCGCACCATCTGCCTGATAAAGACCAGTATTCGTTGGCCCTTGAGGCTGTTCTTCGCAATTCCTATGTAAACTGGTGCGGCACACCTATTCCCTCTGCAAATTCCAAAGAAGATATCGCCACATGGCTGGACGCCGTGCGTACCCGTAGTTATTTCGTCTGGCTGGAAAAGGCTATCATGGATTTGTATGGTATAGAGGAACATTTGGATGTCGAAAGTTGGATAACCTACGATAAAGCTATACGGTGCTCTCATCAAAACAAGGATTGGCATATTCGCCTGCTTCGAGAAAAGTGTGCCTATAAAGCAATAGTGCTCGATACATTTTGGTCGCCAGGTGAGGATAACGGACATCCCGATCTGTTCAAGCCCGCATATCGCATCAACAGTTTTTTCTACGGCTATAACCAAACAGCGAAGGATCACAACGGGAACAATATTCAGGTGATGTATAACCGGGACATAACAGACATAGACGAGTATACGGACTTTATATACCAAGTAATACGAGATAAAAAGCAGGCTGAAAGCGTAGCCTTAAAGTGTGCTCTTGCCTATGACCGCACCCTGGCTTTTGGAGAAACTGGGAAAGAGCAGGCACAAAGGGCGATGGTAAAAGATGCAGATGCAGTAGATATAAAGTACTTTCAAGATTATGTTTTTGATTGCGTATGTAAGACCGCTGCGGAACTTAATATACCAATACAAATCCATACTGGGCTAGGCTTAATGACTGGCAGCAACGCAATGCAGTTACAACCGCTGATCGCCCGCAACCCTCGTACAGCATTCCTATTAATGCACGGCAGCTATCCTTGGATTAGCGACATCACTGGGCTGGCACACGCTTATTCAAACGTGTGGGCTGACCTATGCTGGCTTCCGCTTATATCTCCTGCTGCCGCACACCGCCTGTTACACGAGTTGATCGACGTGTGTGATGCCAATCGTGTGATTTGGGGATGCGACACATGGACGAGCGAAGAAAGCTATGGTGCACGGCTTGCGTTCCTTAATGTGTTATCCCGCGTGTTGTGTGAACGGGTTGAGGCCGGTCTCATGCGTGAACACGATGCCCGTAGATATGCGAAAGCAATAATGCATGATAACGCCGCAAGGGTATTCGGCATATAAGTACAAAATCATGGGATGATTTTGCAACCTTGGTTATTATCATGAGAAACTATGGCGTCGGAAAGACTATAATTTATAGAAATGAAACAGAACACAGGCACTTCGCCTATGATGTGCCTGTGTTCTGTCTTATATCCTTTGGCTTTATATAATGCTAATTCACTAATTCACGCTAACTTGTGGATAATCACTGGAATTCGAATTAAAATTCCTTGCGATAGCTACAAAATCCATTATATTAATACAATTATCCTTATTAAGATCGTACTCGTACTTAAATCCTGCATCCTTATAGTTAGTATTGAATTCTACCGCAATCTTAACAACATCCTCCATATTTATCATATTATCCTGCTTGAGGTCACCTGCCCATAATGTGACTGGCTTTTCCTTAGAGCTTACGTTTACATCGGATGTTACCTTGGAGATTTTAATATCCCTCGTTAGGTAACCCGGTTTGCTAACCCTTAAGGTATAACCTGAAAGGCTCTCCTTCACATTAGTAAGAGTAAAGGATCCATCAATTTTGGTAGTAGCATAAACATCACTTCCAACAATTTCTACCCTGAAACCCTCATTTATGCCTGAACTTTCCATTATATTCCTGATATCTGTTGATATGTACCCTGTAATATTATACTCTCTCACTACTTGATTAACAGTTACCTTTTGTGTGGCGGTTGTTTTATTACCGCTTTCATCAACAGCTGTCCATGTAACTATGGTTGTTCCTACTGGGAATAATGCAGGTGCATCATTTGTGATTATCACCTTTGAAGCATCAATAGCTTCAGCATTACCTATATTTACAGATGTAAGTGCATCTTGAGATTCAACGGTAATGTCGGTAGGTACTTTTAATACAGGCGGCGTTGTATCTGTGTTCCCAATATCCGAGCCTGATATCGCAGCCTTATAACTTGAATTACTCCTTGTACCGAATGCATTGGTGCTGATTATTTCCAAGTTATGATTTCCTTCTTTAAGGCTAAATATAATATCAAATTTATCGTCTTTATCTGTAGCTGCACTTGCAACCAACTTTCCGTCTATATAAGCTTCAACAAAGTTACCTGCATCTGCAGTTCCTGTAATTTGTACCTGGCACTTATCATCTGCCATAAACTTACTGACATTATTGACTTTAGGACCAGCAGGTACTCTGGTATCAATGACTATGGATACTGGAATATCAATACAATATTCTGAATATCCCAATGAATAAGGCCCATTGTTTTCACCACCAATATACTTCCACCCATATACACTGTCGGTAACCGATAAGTTTTGGATAAACATTCCCAGATCAGGATTTAAGTTCCTACCCTTTACAGTCACTCTGACCTTACCGTTGTAAATTCCATCAGGAATATTGTCCTTAAATTCCACGGAAGCCATTACCAAAGCCTGCATACCCTTTGGAATTCCTGTTGTTATTCCACCTGTAACGTCAGTTCCGTCCTGACCTTTGAACGAAGATGACGCAAGTGTTATATCCTTACCCTCAACATCTTTAAAGTCTAGAACCTCAAAATGTACCTTGTCAATATTGTTTTGGTAAGAGCTTTCAAATACATTCACAGTAAATTGAGGCTTTTTAGAATCACTGAGTATCAGCCTTGCAATATCCACATCAGGTACCGAGCCGATATTGCCAAGTTCTACAATCTCTAAGGAGTAATCCTGTTCCACTTCGCTTTCCGGAAGCTTTACTACAATCTTGTAAGGTCCGTTAATCGGGTTCATTATAACAATCATGTCATTGTCATTTCTTAATGAACTTACTTCACAGTTGGAAATTTTATTTTCATAGCTTTCTCCGTTTACTCCTACATGTTTTCCAAACTTGTCATATACATGAAGCTCCAATTCGGAAGGATTCTTTGCTGCAACCAATAGCCTCAGTTCCTTAACATTGCTGCCGGGAATATATTCTCTCACATCCTCTTCCCCTGGCTTTATGGTTCTTCCCATTGGTTGTACAACCTTTATATTCTTTCTTAACGAAGCCACCTGCTTATCATTTCCTGCAAAGAAATGGGCTATGTATGGTCCTTTAGGATCTCCAATGGTCATGGTTCCTGGCTCTGACAGCTTTATTGAGAAGACACTTCTATAACCTGAAATATCTGTAAGTGTCGAACGCTTCACTTTAAACGGTATCTTTATTTCAACTGTTTCACCGGGCTTAATGGATACAGTCTCTGATACGAAGCTTCCATAAAGCAGTTTTCCTCCAAAGACATCCATATTTATAAGTGCTGACACAGCTCCTGTATGAGTGTTCTTAAGTACCAAAACAGCTTCCCCTGTGCCTTCCTTTTCTTGACCCGAAACATTAACATCCTGCACTGAAATACTCACTACATCAACAGGCAGCGGCGGGTCAATCTTTCTCCAGATATCTACATTGGTAATAACATTATTGGCAGCCTCTGCAATTCCAAGACTTCTTGTATAGGAAAGCCCTGTTCCTACCACCATATTGGCAAGACTTCTGGCAATCCTTTGAGTCATTATAACCTCTGTGTTATAGATGCTCATTTCGGTGTTGTTCATTGATTCCACCAAAAGATCATATCCATAAGAAGGTATCATTGATATAAGTGCACCGATAGGATGTAAGCCCATCACCATGTTATAAGGCTGCAATAATATTGCATTTATTGCATACACAGAAGCCTTTGCCACATTAAAGGTTGCCCTGTCCGAAATGACACCATACCCTTTTCCTGTATCCTCCAAAAATTTCAGGTACTTTTCTTTCATAACTGTGAGGTCCTTGTTCTCTGGATGCACCTCATCTCCGTTACTGTTTATTATATTTACATTCTTGTACCTTCCAAAACCCATGTAAGGATCATCTTTAGTTCCTGCAATGGACTCAATCTGATCGTTTAGGTCTTTAAAGTACTTTATAAGTACGTCTGTAGGATAATACGAAGGTGTATCGCCTCCTGAAATATACCCTCTGACAATATTAATTGAATGCTGGATCATAGCACCAGAAATCTGTTTCAAATTACCTATATCTTTATTTATGTATTCTTTTCTGAGCTTTAAATCAGGGCTTACACTCAAATCATACCCGTCAATATCTTCGAATGCCTCGTCATAATTGTGGTCTCCTTTAAGATATTCCTCATATGCCGAATACATTCTGTTGGTAGTTAAAACATTGTAAAGCTCCATTTCCAAAAAGGCTTTTATTATATATTTAGTTCGTTGGTAGGTGTTCTCCGGCATATTGTTCATTATCTCGTTCAATCTTCCCTGTATTTGAGTTGAATCTTCCATTGCATAGGTATCTTCCGGTGCACCACTTGATGAAGCTTTCCTTTGATTTTCAACCATTTTTACAAGTGCTGTAAATAGTGCCTGCCTTACTGCTTCGTTATTATTTACATCCAGGTCCTGCATGCTGCCTAATCCATTATCAAGAATACTTTGGAAATTATCTCTGTTTATTAATATACTGCTGTTCTCCTGCTGCCTGCTTACCATATTGCTGATATCCCTGCTGCTGACTGTTCCCATACCGACAATATCCCTAATATTTTCTCTCTCCACAGCCCTTCCGTTTTCCATGACAGTGTAATGGGTAACTACCCTAATTCCGCTGCTTGAATCATCTCCTGTGCCAAGACTTCTTGGAGTATAAACCATTTTCAAAATAATGGATGAGTTATTGCTATTCACTTCCTTTTTTGATCCTGTAGCATAGAAGTTTCTTACAGGCCCGAGTATCTCAAAGCTAATCTCTCCCTGGTCGTCAAGGCTAAATGTTCTTCCTGCCATATTACTTCCAACTACTACACACTTGTCCTGATACGTGTTTTTAATATCTCTTTCAAAGTCATTATAGGTATCAGTTGTAACTCTATTATCAACCATAGGTATGAATACATTACCTGTAACATTTATAGGATTGTTCTGCTTGAACAGCCTCTTGTTTAAATAGTTATAGTGATCTGAATCCGGGTGTGTAACCACAAGGTACTTTAAGTTGTCTATAGCATCTATTCTGCTAAAGTCTGCCCTTGTCAAAGGATATTTCCCTTTGCCCGCACCAGCATCTATAAGCATTCTGTTTCCGCCTGCTTCTATCAGTATACAATCCCCCTGATCCACATCAAGGAATGAAACCTTAGCTGCCAATTGGTTTGTAGCATTATTGTATATATAAGTCTCAACATTACCGTTCTCGTCAGTCATATAAGTGGTTGTCCCTGATGCATCAAGCCTTGAAAGCGTTTCAGCATGAGGGTGGTTATAGTCATTTACCTCTCCTACAGAAATCACAGACTCATCCGGGGTTACATTTTGTAAAAACTGTGCTTGTGTTGAATCTCTGCCTCCATGATGTGCAACCTTTAAGGTATCGCTGTCAAGTTTATCAAGGCTTCCAGTTGCTCTGAGGTTTTCCATTAATGCATTTTCTGCATCACTCTGGGCATCTCCTGTAAACAATACTGAGTATACCTTTCCATAATTTCTTTCTTCTTCATCCTCTTTAGGCCTGGTTTCTGTTTCGGCTTCAGTCTCAGTTGCCGAGTCAACAGCTTGCTGCATTGCCTTGTCGGCTTCACCTATGAAATTATCGAGGTTATACCTCACGTTTTCAATGTTCTGCAGAGCATTTTTAAGATCAATAAGACTGTTACAGTATGACAGTGAGCTGTCTAAGAGTCCCATATAACTGTCAATAGATTCAAACAGTCTTCTTCTTCTCTCAGCACTTCCATCTAACTCCCCTATAGTTGACTTAATATTTTCGAGCTTGGGCTCTATACGGGCCCTTATTTGGGTAACTTCACTGGCATAGCTTGAAACACTAATATCAGGATTTCCCCAATAGCTCTCTGGCACATAGATAACATTTCCACTTCTGTACGGCGTTTCTATCACATCCGGTCCAGCAGGCTGTTTCCCATTCCTTAGCTTCCATCTGTTAATGTAATCCGATGTAATGTAAACCGTATTTCCATCTCTATAGATACCCTCATCATTGGGTGCATTATTTATGTCGCTTATCATTTCAGGATTTAATTGTCTGGCCGTACTTCCCTCTGTATAGTACGAAGCATTCTCATTGACTCTCGTTATTACACGCTCACTTCTGTCAATGTCTTCTCTTATCTCGGTAAAACTTTCACTTAAGCTGACTAATCGTGAACTTCTGCCATCTGAATCGGCATAACCAACTTCTACCCTGTTACTTACTCTGACACTCCATGAATTATAGCTTCTTTCTGTAATAATAGTCTTACTTCCAGCAACATAAAGGGTAGAACTTCCTGAATGTCCGAGACTGTTACCGGTTTCACGCTCCCAAGTCTGTACAAGTCTTTCAGTGACATATATTGCTTCAGAGTGCTGTACAATGGTTCTATCCTCTTGTATCCTGTCTATAATATACCTGTAAAGGTTATCTGCTTGACTTCCTGAAACTATTTGGAAATCAGACAGGTTCTTGGTAACAGCCGATATCTTTGATACTGACTGCTGGATATACTGATTATATAATTCGTTTTCCACTTCATCCATCAGTTTTCTGATGTTTTGATAAATACTTACTGCAGTCCCGATTCTATTGACAGTAGCAGAAATATTATTGACTATCTTAAGTGCCTTATTCACATTTTCAATTATTCTACTGTTCCCAAGTTTACTGGCAACCCTAACACTGTTAGCTGCATCGCTTATCCTAAGTGCATTGTTTGAAGCGGATTTGGCTAAATCATTGAGGCTTAAGAGCAGATTAACGCCGCTATAAATAGAGCCGAACCCTACGTTTATAAGATCTAAAACTGCCGAGAATCTCCTGTTGGAATCAAGGTCTTTTACGTACTCCATAGTCTCAGTCATAGCCCTTGCAAGGTCATCTGTATTTTTGTCTATAAGTACGCCCATGTTACCTTTAAGCCTCTCCAACTGTCTTTCAAGCTCTATAAATTCGCCTGGGCCGGTAACCTTGTCAAACTTTAAAGGAGTAATTATGATTTTTCCTGATGACTTTTGCTCTATGACCTCGAAGTTTGTACTCTGGGCAAGATCAATAGGACCTGTGGTTGAAATCCTGTATTTTGCTGTAACAGTTTGACCGGGTAAAATATCCCCCAACTGCAAGTATGTTACATTATAATCCCAGGCTCCGTCCCCCACTTTTCCTCCCAGTATATTTATACTTTCCGAGCTCCTTATTCTTGGAGGTAAAAGTTTTAAGCCCCTGGATTTACCCAGGCCTGCGTTTGTTGCCTTAGCAGTTATTTCATAGATAGTATCTGAAACTTTTTCAAACTCATAGCTCAGGTATATCTTTGAAGGTGGTTCAATTTCAACAGTTCTCGGCTTTGATATTCCGCTTACAGTATCATTACCCTTTTTAAAGTTGTACCTTACATATATAAATGTCTTTCCTATACCATCACCCGGGTCTTGGTCATAGTCCATTTCACTGGTCTTTCTTTGGAGCTTGAAGCTTACTTCCTCTCTTGAATTTGGAGCTAGTGAATCAATGTATACCCTGTCTGATTGTGTTATACCCATAACAGGATTTCCATCTTTATCTACCATGCTTTGGCTGCTGTAAATATTAAAGTACTTGTTAAGAAGCTTTGCTCCTTCAGGAGGTCTTCCGTCACTTAGGAGTTCCTTGTCTGTAATTATGAGCTCCAAGCTTGCATCCCTTATTTCATCTAGCTTAGATGGATTGAAAAGAACAAAGTCGGTTCCAAAAACCTCATCAGACTGAACAGCACCCTGCGAGAACTCAAAGCTTCCAAGGGCCTGGCCCATCTTTTCAGGTTCATCCGGAGCATTCATGCCTATAAAGTCAACAAAGCTCTTGCTTAAATGATAAATACGGGGCTCATAATCCTTCATTCTTACTGGGTTAAACGCCGCTCTTATGGGTACCGTATTTTCCTCATAATCATTGAATTCTTCGCACCACATGTCGTAAGGTTTGAAGAACACCCTTACAGGAACTTTCAACGTGACAGCTTCTTCATATCCATATTCGTTAGTCCTTGTTCCCTTAAGAAGCAATGAAAGACTGAACTTGTAGCTTTTGCCATAGAACTTTGGAATCCATATGCTGGTGCTCGGGTACTTGTTGTCTTCTCCATCACTGTATCTTATTTTAAATGTCTGTTTCGCAGCATCATATGAAAGCTTATTAATGTGATCTCTTGAAATATCATTTTGGCCTTTTATCCAGTAATCAAACTGTCTCTCTGACACTCCTGCAGGTACTTTGACAAGGTATATACCAGCCTCTTCGGTAGCCTCTACAGTCGCTATATCGTAGATCTTTGGATCATCTATGTATATTTTGAAGTCTTTTATTTCCCCGGCTTTAAAATCCCCAAGCTGAAGGGTTTTGCTGTTTACCGCTCCCTTATCGAGTACTGCATAGCCATCGGGCAGTGTTTCATCATTATAGATTAGCTGTGCCTCTACATTATAGACCGACTGGAACACCGATTGGTTCTTTATGGCTACAACAGTAGACATGTTTCTCAACATCTGACTTGTGTAAAGCTCATAACCCGGAACATTGCTCACAAGCTTCGGTATTATAGGTGCAGGTCCTAAAAGTGCTTCTATAACTGGCTCTCTAAGCTGGCCTTCTGTGTTCTCGGCCTCTTTTATTGTCTCTACATTCCACTGGAAGGAGAACGGCATTGTCTCCAGCTTTACCTTCTGCGGCTCAAAATCTATGATAGCAGGCACCTCAAAGCTGGTCTCAAGACTCTTATGATAAGGAGCCTCGACCTTTAGTGTATAAACCCCTGCAGGGATGTTCTCAAATTTGAAGGTTGAGTCCTTACCCTTTACCGGAACATAAAGCTCGGATTTCACCTTTTGCAGGCCTTTTGTCGTCATGGGGCCTATAAGCTCTACCTTTGCATTTTCCACAAGGTATGAATCCTCATCAAGTGTCTGTATTACAACCGTTCCAATGCTTGAAGCTCCAACATAAACATTTATCGGTATCTCGGTAATTCCCCCATTGGACTTAATGGTAATTACATCATTATATATACCGTTTTGGACATATTCATCAGGGGATATATTGACGTTCACTACTGCATGACCGTTTTTATCCCTTAGTGAAAGACCTTTGTTCAAAGGAAGCACCAGATCGGCCCCAGATGTTGTTATAAATACCCACGGCAGTTTTTTGGGACCTATAACCTCTATATTCTTAATTGATGCTGTACCTGTGTTTGTGATTCGCATAAGAGAAGTCACAGTATTTCCAGTCCTAAGGGAAGCATTTACTTCATTTTTGATAATGCCGCCGTCTTTATCATCCTGCCCAACCAATACTTCAACTTTCTGAATTGCAACTGCCTTAACAGCATATACTTCAAGGGTTACCGACTTGCTGTAGCCCTCATTACTATTTACTGTAAATTCCAGGTACTTAGCCCCAGGAGTAACAGATTCA
Source organism: Pseudobacteroides sp. (assembly GCF_036567765.1). Lineage (NCBI taxonomy): Bacteria > Bacillati > Bacillota > Clostridia > Eubacteriales > Oscillospiraceae > Pseudobacteroides > Pseudobacteroides sp. The sequence continues at coordinate 14,714 of NZ_DATCTU010000086.1, read as the reverse complement.
TTGAAATCCACATGAAGCGTAACATCAGTGCTCTTACCCGCTTCTATTTTTTCCGGCACTTCTCCGATGATTTGTGCGGTCATTCCATCACCATCAGTAAGCCACTTTTTACTTATCTTAACTCCTGTTAAAGGAAGAGTACCCACATTTCCTATTGTAACGGGTATTTGGATATCATATCCTGCAGTAAGCTCAGTCTTTTTCCTTGCCTTTACCAAAAGCCCTTCAACGTAAAATACCGCTGGTTCACTTGCCTTTACGGCACCGTTTACCTTTGCTACTGACTTTAATGAATAGCTTCCGCCATAGCCCTCATCAAGCTGGAAAATGTAGTTGAATTTTCCTTCTTCATCAGCTTTTACATTAGCCTTCCATTCCTCTTCACCTACAATGTTAACGGTCACATCAGCTCCCTGAATTGGTGTTCCGTCTTTATGGGTTATTCGACCTGATATATAAATAGGCTCATCAGGGCCAAAAGTCTTCTTGGATGCGTTTACTGCTACATGGTAGTCTTCAATAAACCTTAAAGGTACGGTGATACTCTTTTGCTCTGAACCATAAGATACAGATATAACTGCACTGTAGATACCCGGGGCAAGCTTGCTATCCGGGCCTTCGGAGTTAACCCTGTACTGGAATTTTCCTTCTGTCAGGTTATAACTCATTACTTTTACAAATTTAAGATCCTCCGGTTTAAATCCTTCTTCCCCGTCAGTCACCTCATACATATAAACCGAAGCTGTAACACTTTCTTTCTTTCCAAGAGGCCTCCAAGGTTCATCGGTAGAGGTAACAGCAACACTTATCAAAGGTTTTTCCTCTACGGTATAGGCATCGTTAAGTTTATCCGCTTTAAGGTTTAAAATTCCATTTACCTTATAGTCTGTTGTATATTTTGCGTTGTTTCTATCTTTGAGATAAATACTGCTGTAAGCGTCTGCATAGGCTGTCATTTTGTAAGCTGCCAATGTAGGGGTATATATAGCATTCCAGGTTATTACCCCAGATGCCGTATCCCCAGGCTGCATGACTTTTGATAAAACAAAGCTTCCAACAAGCTTTTCATTTATATATAAAGTAGTAGTAAAAGGCTTATTTATTGCAGCATTTCCCTTATTCTTAAGTCTGATTGTACTTGTAACGGTATCTCCAAAACGTACTGAGCCTTTCTCTGGGCTGTTTTCTATGCCTTCAATAACCAGATCCGGAAGAAGCACATTTAATTTGGAGTATATAAACCTTGTTTTGTTGTTGTCTTCATCTGCTTCATTTATTTCATTGCTCTCATCCACTACTGCTTCAATGTACTGAGTTCCCGGAACAGGTCTATCCCAAGATAAGGACACAAAACTACTCTGTCCTACGGTAAGACTAGTATATTCCTTTGTGCCTATATAGGCATCATCGGCATAGAAACTAACCTTAAACCCTTTATTTACTGCTGCATAACCGCCATTTAGTATGGAAGCGGTTATGACTATCGGCTGTCCAGGCTGCAAATTGCCGTCTTCCGGATTACAGGAGAGCTTTTCTACCTTGAGATCTGGGTATCTGAACCTGATCTTAGGTGTTGTTATTTCTTTTGTGTTGTCAGTCTTATCGCCTTCAACTATATGTGGTATCGGTCCATCTGCAACAACCTTGTATTTATGGACACCTTCCTTAACGACATTAAATTTAAATGTCAGAGTTGTTTTATTTGATCCTTCAGACTGTGACAAGCCATTAACCATCTGGGTTTTTATAAGTTCACCATCTTCAAACAGTGCAACCGAGAACTTGCCGGCCTTAGAAGATCCATTGTTTTCTACAGTAACTGCAAGGCTCACTTCCTCATTCCAATCGAAGATACCCTCCTCATTTCCAGACCATTTAACTTCTGCTACCTTAAGGTTGGGGAATAGAGCAGTCTTGGTATCTATGGGCCTACTTAGCTGGTTGTTGTCAAAGTCTGCCTCATCCACAGGATGACCCATATCATTGGCTATAATGGTTAGCATGTGGTTTCCTACTGTATTTTTCCAGCTGAAACTAACCTTCTTGGTTTCCCCGGGCTTTATCTTCTCAGTTATCTTTACATAGTTTTTGTAAACACCATCAACATAAAATCCTACCAAAAACGGTTTATCCGTTTCAATATATCCTGCATTATATACCGAGCCTGTAACAGAAAGTAATTGGTCTTCCTTGGGTGAATCGCTGTCAAGAACAATTCCGGTAACTCTAAGGTCAGCCCTTGTTTCATTAACGGTAATCTGCATCTGCGATACAGTTTCTGCACCGTTATTGTCCATCACGGTCAGATTAACCTTGTAGGTTCCTGAATGCAGGTACTTATGGCTTGGTGTAACCCCTGAAGCCGTTTCTCCATCGCCAAATTCCCAAATATAGCTTTGTATATATCCATCCTTGTCATATGAACGTGACCCGTCAAAGTGAGCGGGTTTCAAAACGTCCTCAGAAAAGTCCACACCGGCATCAGCATAAGGCTTGCTGTTTATGCGAACTACTGCATCTTTAGAAGCTTCTTTTAAAGTGCTGCCCGAAACTCTTGCAGTAACGTTGTATTTTCCGCCCTTACTATAGGTCCAGTCAATGTAGACATAGGTTGTGAGAAGTGGCTGGAGGCCGCTGAAATTTGCCTGACCAATTTTTATCTCACCCTTTATGTCACCGCCTGCAGCAAAGAACTCAACAGTACCGCTTTCTATATCATTGCCTTTGTTTTCAACCTTGGCCCTTATTGTAAAGGTATCACCTTCATCAGGATAGTGACCCACGTCATAATAGACCTTCTTCTTAATCTTATCCAGATCCTTCTGATCAACGTCATAAATGATTTGGGAGTATTCTACAGCACTTATTACGGAACCGGATCTGAAGTCTACGGTATAGACAGGTTTATGGTAATACCTTGCCTGGCTTTCTGGGTAGCCTTGTGGCTTAACATTATATACAGGTATCTCATCTACGATGTAGATATTACCGCTATCCTTCCAGCAGTTTACTTTACTTAAAGTAGCTATTTCATTTTTCTCTGTGTATACCGCTCTTGTAACACTGCTTACATTGGCTTTTGGCATCGGGTCCTTAAGCATAAGCACCTGGTACCTTGGAGCACCCTGTGCATCAGGGTTACCTGTGAGGGCCGGAACTTCAAACTTAAGCAGGCTTTCACCTATTCCCGGCTGTTTTAAAATATTAAGGCCCTGCGGAACGTATATGGGTATCTGCATTCCTGTCTTTAGGTTCAGCAGATAACTTGGGAAGCCTGTATCTCCGACGTTTACAAGGGTAAGGGAGTTATCAGGATCATTGGGATCGGACAATACGTTATCCTTCCCGATTATTTCAGTTGTAACCCCTGTAATTAAAGGGTTCAATTGCACTCCTTTATAATCCTGATGATGGAGGGTTGCCTTGAAGTTCTTAAACTCTCCCTCTAATGGCTTGCCGCTAGGTCCTTCATCATACATTTCCCATCTGACCATCCAGTACCCGCTAACCTTGCTGCGTGGCTTGATGTCGCCTAGACTAATCTTAAAGCTTGTATCGGTGCTTAAGCCAAATGATGTTCCTATTATTTTAAAGTTTGTATCAAGGCCTATTCTGTTTGAGCTTATTTCAATCTGACCTGATTCAACTGTAAGGTTTTTTGCAATTCCATCACCTGTATTCTCTGCAATAATCCCCAGCCTGAAGGGAACCCCTGCAGTAATTTTCTGAGGTATATAATAATGAAGCTTTATTTTAGGCTGAGGATAGATTGTTATCTCCTCTGCTTTTGTAGTAGTTTCTACATACTTCCCATTAAGATAGTATGAAATGACTGCTTTTGCCAGATAAACCCTACCTGAAAGATTAGTACCTCCTAAGCCTTCACCCGGTATAAGCTGCCATGTGGACAGCATTCCCTGGCCTGATGCGAGGCTCGAAGAGCCGTCTAGGCTTGATATTCCCGAAAGGCTTGTCGGAATAATAAAGTTCTTGTTTGTTACGTCGTTTCCTTCAGTGTCGGTTATCTGCACCCTAACAGACAGATTCTGCAATGAATAAACCGGATAACCGTTTGTTACCTTCAATGTTGCGTTAAACGCCTGCCTTTCCAAAGTCGCAGTCTGGTCAAGCTTTAAAGCAATTATTCCGTTAACAGTTCCGCTGCCTGAACCTCCTCCAAAGCCGTCCATTGAATTTAAATAGTCAAGCTCCTCCATCTGGCCCTCAGGCATCTGTATTTCTTCTTCCTTAGTACCTCCAAGACTTGGAATGGTTATTGCCACCTTGGCCTTCTGTTCTCCAGGATTGCAGAGTGCAAGGTTTGTCTCTACCTTACCTGGAGGATCCATTGGAAGCCCTGTATCATTATCAAAGCTTACATAGTTACCCATTATATGGATCCTGTTAGGAGCCTTATCCTCCTGTCCAAAATCTTTTATGCCAAACTTAAGGTTATAGTAGCCCGGATCAACCTTTATCTTTATCTTTGTGCTTCCATGTGCAGGAATTTCTCCAATATATCCTCCGCCAACAATACTTATACCGGTATCCTTGGAGCTTTCACGGATTACTGTAGCTACTGCATCTATTATAGGTACCATACCAGTATTTATAACGGTAGCTTCCAGATAAACAGGACCGGTTACCTGTTTGGGTATGGTAATCCAAGGCGGCACAAGTCCAAACTTAGGCGTTGGAATATTTGCCGGTGTAAAGTTCATTTCCAGCTTAATATCATATTTATCCTGTATAGTTGTAGGAACCACTGTCCATTCAATCTGAACCGGCATTACTTCCATCTTTACTTCTACCATAGAAGCCTCAGATTTAGGCATTATATTTGCAGTTCCTGAAAGCTTGATACGTCCCTGTGCCTGTACGTAATATGTATACTCACCTATTGGTTTATCTTCAAATGTAACAAATCCGTTTACATCTGTTCTTCCGTAGAAGTGCTGATAATATGTTATTTCCTGCCCGTTTCTCGACTGGATATAAGGGTCTTTACCTACAAGGTTGATCTCTGCACCTGCAACGCGTGCACCTGAGTCATCCGTTACAAGGAATGATACCGAGCCTGTGTTGATGGTGGAAACCTCCGCTGCTACTGTGACAACTGCCTTATATTTGCCGTCCGTCACCGTAATAACATCCTGATACTGTCCAAGTGCTGTTCCCTGAGGCGGATTTATTGAAATACTAAATCTGGTTTCCTCACCTGGGGCAAGGCTTGTTTTTCCTAAATTAAATGGCTTAATCCACGGTATTGAAGCGGGTGCCTCAAGCCTTATGTTGTTCATAGTCCCAAGGCCCTTATTAATAACCTTTACAGTCCTTATAATATTTGAACCAGGGTTAACACCTATATCAATTCCCTTTGGATCAGTAACAGGTATCGGCACTGCCGGCCTTAAATTTAGCTTTATCCTTGATATGGTGCTTGGACCTTCCGAGCTGCTGAATATAATCTCATACTCAGCTGTATCCGCCACATCAAGTGGTGTGTTGACGTTTAAAACAACACTGCTGGACTCTCCCGGATTTAATGTGGATTTAAGTGTTGATGTATCTATTACAGCATTAACCTTACTATTTGGAGTCAGGTTTCTAAGTACCGCACTTAAGCCGGTAAGGCTTGCTTCTCCGGAGTCAGCAGTATTCTTAATGCTTATAACCCTTGAGAACTGCGAGTTCTTTGATGCAGTAACTGAAAGATTGGAAGGTGAAGCAGTCATACCATATACCGTAAATGTGGTAAAACCTGCCCCGCTTAAAAGCTTGTCAAAGGCAATTATATAAGCGTTCCACTTCCCTGCTTCTGCTGTAACAGGTATGAAATCGTGTTTAAAGTGACCGTTTTCATCTGTTTCCAGGGTCAAAATATGTTCTGCCTTCCAAGGCCTTCTAGGATCATCCGATTCAGGCTCGAGCTGTAAATCCAATACTAATTTGGAATTTGCAAGAGGCTTGCCATCCTTGTATTTAAAGTAACCCGATATATGCACTTTATCGTTGGCATTATAATTTTGTTTTTCGGCTTCTATTGTTATGTCCAGATCCTTTTGTAAAAGAACCCCCAAGTTGCAGGTAGTTGTATAAGATTCAACCGCATCTCCTGCTTCAATACTAAGATTATATACTCCAGGTTTTAATAATTTAAGCGGCAGCTGTCCCTTATAAGTTCTTGTAACAGGATCAAATCCTATTATGTCAGATAAAACAACATTTTCACCCTGTTTTAATTCGTATCTTGCATATATATCGCTCTCAGGGCCTAAAAGTTTGTTTTTGTCACTTGCTTTTCTGGCGGATACAGTCATTGGCATATAATCTTCAATCAGGGAGCACAGGACATATCCAAGATCCTCGCTTATATCCTCCTCATTCGGATGAGCCTCTATCACAAGTCTGTCCGCTACTTCAAAGCTTCTTTCCCATGTTCGTCTTACTCCATCACCAATAGGTGATTGCCTAACCTCATTAAAGTTGTCTACAACTATCTTTACATTGTGTATACCTGTGTCCTTAGGTTCCCATTTAATACCCACTATAGCTGTGCTGTGTCCCCTTAAGCCTTCAACAGCACTTCCTGCCACAGCCTTTCCATCAACATAAAGCCCAACATTAAACTTGTTAAAGATTGATGTTACGCTTTGATTGCTGACACGAACAACAAAGGAAACAGGCTCTCCATACCTTACATTGAGCGGCGACCACTGGACATCAGTTATATTAAGATCAGGATATATTATATTAAGGTTTGAAACTGCAGCCTCAACATGTGCACCATAAACGCTGTTTGTAACAGTGGAATCAGGATCGGCTGTTATGCTTACAGTATGAGGTCCAGGCTGTACATACCACCTTGTCCACAGTTCCTTTTCCTCTCCTGCATTCAGTCTGTCTATGTTGAAGCTTCTTATAATCTGTCCATCAACCTTGAAATCTACCTTAAACTTATGGGTAATATCTACAGTACTTGTGTTTACAAGCTTTGTCTCATATGTCAGAGATGTTCCGTCTGTAAGTGTAGTTTCCTTCGGCAGCCATGTTATTGGGCTTAACGAGAGGGTGGGATAAGTTACTGTAAACTCTGAGGTTGTTACAGTTTTTATATTATTATCCCTTATTGGCTCGACCAATAAAGGCGAAGGATCATCTGCCTTTATTGTGACCTCATGTTTACCCGAAACAGGCTTAACTGAAAATACCAGCTCCTGGCTTGCTCCTGGTCCTAAAAGATTGACATTCTGCTTTGCAACCCACTTTCCGTCAATATAAAGTGAAACAAAGAATTTCTCTGCATTTGCATTTCCTACATTGGAAATAGTCGTTCTGTATACAAATGGACTCTCACTTTCAATATCGGTTTTATCCGGCGACCATGTTATTTTATCCACTCTTACATCGGGGAAGCTTACCTGTTTTGATGTAAGTACGGCAGTTGCAGTATTGTTGGCCTTTGATGTTTCTTTAAGGTTGTCTAAGATATCATTAGCCACTACCTTAACAATATGCATACCAGGTGTTGCTACCCAGGAGAAAGTAACATCAATACTTGAACCTTTTTCAATGTTTTTGTCTACCCTTGTGTACCCAACATACTGGTTGTCAATATAGAATCCTGCCAAAAAGCCTACTGTACTTGGCCCTTTTCCTGTATTGCCTATTGTAGCTGTAATGTTCACAACATCGTTTTCTTTAGGATCGGTTGGATTCCATTTGACTTCCGATACCACAAGGTCAGGCCTGCTGTCATTAACTGTTATCCAAGCTGCAGCCGCTCCTTCTGCCCCATTGTTGTCTGTCACCGTAAGTGTAACCTGATATTTACCTGGTGTCTGGTACATATGAGTTATCTGTGGCCCTTCCCTCAGGCTGCCGTCACCCATATTCCATTTGTATGCTGCTATGCTTCCGTCGCTATCCTTGCTCAATAAGCCTTTTGCAGTGAATAATTCACCTGAGTTTATAACTTGCGGCAGCTCCGCTGCTGCTTGGGGTGCAAAGTTTAAACCGCACTCAGTTTCTTTAAGGTTATTGCTTACATCCAAATCGGATATATCTCCTGATACGTCTGCAACTGCCTTTATTCTAACAGGTGCCTCAGTGCCGTTTTCAGGCACCCAATTGATACTTGCTTCTGCTTTTGTAAATGAACTTACTTCTATACTGGTATTTCCCATCAACTTCCATAATTCTCCATCATTTATGTAGAATGTAACGTTTCCTTTTGCCCTTGCATATCCGTTATTTTCTACCAGTGCACTTATTTGAGAAGTTCTGCCAAAGATAGGAACCTCAGGATTAAACGTGATTTCCCTCACTGCAAGGTCGCATACCGCTGTCGGTACTCCTGTTACTTGATTTGAAGCATCGCTCTTATTTCCTGCACTGTCAACAGCTTTAACAATATAGAAATATGCCAAACCGTTTGTGAGGCCTGTATCTCTGTAAACAAGTGATCTTGATTTTGCAACAACGGTAAAAGGCCCTCCGCTCTCTGTAGCCCTCAATACTTCATAGTAGTCAATATCCAAAGAACTACTTTTTAGCCATGTGAGCCCTATTTCTCCACCTGTCTTAGGATTCTCTGCTGAAAGACCCTTTGGTGCTGCTGGTGCTTCACGGTCAATAATATATTTCTTAGTAAATGATGCCTCAACACCGCCTTTATTTATAGCTGTAATGCGAACAGCATATATTCCTGCCGGTTGATTTGATACATCAAAGTTCAGTTCTGAGCTAAATGTATTTGTCAAATCCATACCGTTTATAACGCTTGGATCCTTAAACTGAGGTAAAATGTCCTCACCTAAAATCTGCCAAGTTTCATTGCCTGTAGGCTCACTATCCAAAGATTCCCCAAGATATGCATACTCGTACAATACCTTAACTGCTACAGGGTCATTAATTGTTGCCTTTAATGGTATGCTGTAATTCCACCTGCTCATTTCAGCGGGTTTCATTTCAGAAATAAAGGGTTTTGTTGTCTCCTGCATTGCATGAGTGCTAATCTTCGGATCAATATACGTATCTTTTGAATAATCATAGCTTGGAGCACTCTCCCTGCCAAGATCATTCACAACAGATACCTTGTAGTAGTATGCCTTGGAAGGATCCTTCATATAATCTATATACAGATTGGATGTTGTATTGGAAACAATCTTTCTCCACTCCCCATCCTTTCCTTCTTTTCTGTATAATACATAATGGTCAAAATCCGATCTTACTACAGGTGACCAGCTCACAATTAGCTTCCACTCTTCGGCACCCACATATATTTTTTCAGGTGCTGCCGGAGGATTGTTTGCCAATATATATGTCTCTATCCTCTCCGATTTGTTGTTGTTTTTATCTGCCGCAACTGCCTTTACCTCGTACATGCCGTCAGCATAGGCTTCTACACCTTCAGCCGATACCGAAAGGGTATCCCAGCTTATAACTGCATCGTTCTGGCTCTGATTGTCCACAGTTGCAAATATGCCCCAATCCCCTGCCCCCTGAGGCTTTCCGTTGTCATCCAGCTTTCTTAAATAAACTTCATAGGTTTTAACACCTACATTGTCTTTTGCATGAAGCCTAATCTGGGCTTTTCCTCTTAACACACTTCCGCCTGCAGGCTCAAATTTATCTATGACAGGAGCAGTCAGGTCATTGCCCGGTCTTAACTTTTCAATGTTTGAACCTTCACTTCTGTTGCTCAACTTATCCACGGCAACTACCTTATAAAAGCTGTCCTTATCTAGTGGTGCTGTATTGTCAACATAAATTTTCCCCTCTACCCTTGCAATCTGCTTGAATGAACCAGGGTCAGCTCCATTAGTTCCCCTCCACACCTCAAAATAATTAATGTCGCTGTCGGTATCTCTAACCTGCCAGGTAAGGGATATCTTTAGCTCGGAAGAGCTGGCGGCAAGTAATGGAATGCCTGGAGGAGTATTATCTATTGTGTATACTGCAATCATCTCACCTTTATTAAGATAATCATCCTGTGCAACCGCCTTAATTCCATAAACTCCATCAGATACGGAGGCTGCTGTATCCCAGGTAATAGTTCCGGTTACTGTAGTCCCAAGGCTAATCCACTTGTCTATATCATTATTTGATTTATAGAAAAACTCAATATTCTTAACGTTGAAGTTATCTATGGCAATAGCACTTAAGTTAACTCTTCCTTTAATTTTGCTGCCGTCCTGGGGTATTATGGCTTTAACCACAGGAGGTGTTATATCTGCTTTTACCTTTACCACTTCACTTAATGCCGGCTCACTTTCATGGCCATATTTATCAATAGCAACTACCTTATATGTATATGTACTTCCTACTCCAACCTTAGTGTCTGTGTAAGAAAGTAGCTTTGTTTTTGTAACAGGCTCATAGTTTATACCGTCTGTGCTTCTATACAAACTGTAACTGTCAAGCTCACTGTCCTCCACCTCTGTCCAGCTTAAATCAACCTTAAGTTCTCCTGCAATTGCTGTAAGCTTGCTTGGAGCATCAGGCGGTGTATTTCTTATTTTTATGCTGATTTCATAATCGTGGCTATAATTGCCTTCCTTATCATATGCAACAGCCTTTATTTCATAACTCCCGTCTGCCATATCCTTTGTGTTCCATTCAAAATACGAACTATAAACAGTACTTCTTTGAGGCAGCAGCATTGACGTTCCAATATCTTTCCATTCATCAAGTCCTTTTTTATAGTACAGCTTTATTTCGGTTACTCCTACGTTATCCTGTACTCCATAGAAAAGCTTCAACAACTCTCCTTGACGTGAAGCGGTAAGGCTTGTGATGGAAGGACTCTCACTGTCGGGTAAAGGTTTGGCAGTTAAAGCAGTTGATAAGCTTCCCTCATTTCCATAAATGTCAACAGCAGACACCTGGTACTGGTAATCTACATCCTTTAATACATTTATGTCTTTGATTCCTGTAACCTTCACATTATCAAATATAACCTTCAGTTCTTCCGCGGCCATTTTTCTGTATACTCTGTAATATGCAATAGTCCCCTTAGGTGCAGTCCAGCTAAGGTTTATCTCAATCTGACCTGCTGATGAAGTAAGGCCTGTTGGTGCTTCCAAAAGATCAACAAGAGCAGTAAATCCTGTTTCAGCCTGAGTGAGGCTGGTCTTTCCTTTTAACATGAACTTATGCTCACCAGGAGTTACATTCTTTACATACCTCCATGTGATTATGGTATCTCCATTCTGATCAGCTTTTCCACTTACAAGATAAACTCCATCAATGTAAAGATCTACTGCTTCTAGAGGCTTAAAGCCTTTACCGCTAAAGGAAAGCTGTGCCTCCGGTCCTGCCTTTTGAGGAGTAAGCAGCAGCGTAGGTGTAAAATTAACTGTGGTAACCAGCACCGGTTGTGATAAAGCACTCTCATTACCCAAGTCATCTAACGAAGAAACCGCATACTCATAAGATTTACCTATCTCAGCGTTGTAATCGCTGTAAGTGAGTATATCTGAAGCTAGAGTGTCTATCCTTGCAAAGCTTTCATTTTCTTTTTTACGGTAGACTCTGTATTTTGACAAATCTTCTGCAGCTACTTTATTCCATGAAATAACATTCCTTCCTGCAGCAGCAGTTGCTGTAACTCCTTGCGGCACCCCAGGTGCTGTGTAATCAAGGGTTATGGAATATGTTACAGTCTCAGATTTATTACCCTCTTTATCCAGTGCAAATACTCTAAACGAATACCTTCCGCTTATGCTGTCATTACTAAAGAGTGTCTGTGCCTTGAATTCCTTTATGCCTTCATCATATGAAGCGTCAGCTTCTGCTACCTTTGTCCATGTGCTTCCTTCATCTCCGGAACTCTCAAACACAAATTTGCTTATTACACCATTATCTGTACCGTTTGCCTTAAGAGCAACATATCTGTTGGACAGCCTGGATCCGTCAGCAGGCTGGAATAAAGTAATCCTTGGTGGAATTTTATCGGTATTTGTTGTACCGCTTACCGTTGTCATGGGGCCCTCATTACCCCATATGTCAACAGCACTTACTGCAAAATACATTGTTGTTCCGCTTAATATATCATTTCTGGTTGCTTTGGTTGCGTTTTTAACATTTGCCCAGAAATCAAGTTTGCTGCTTTCATTTCCTACATATATCTTATAATATGAAGTCCCATCAGATTTTACCGGACTCCAACCTATATCAATACTGTATATTCCCGGTACTGCCTTCACATCGGAAGGTGCATCAGGAACTGAAGGTGTACAAATAAGCTCAATGCTTGCACCCGATTCATTTCCAGATGTATCTGTAGCCTTAACAGTATAAGAATATGCCTTATTCTGTGTTAATCCGCTATCCGTATAGCTAAGCTTATCAGTTGTCGCTATGAGGTTATTGCCGTCACGATATATGTTGTATCCCTTAACAGCCACATTATCACTTGATTTATCCCAGCTTATTGTGACAGATGATGCTGACTTTGTAGTGAGCACCACATTAACAGGTATAGTTGGAGCAATGATGTCCTTCTCTGTCATTGCATAAACTGAATCACTGACACTTGAATAGTTATATGCATCATCAAAAGCCCGTACATAGTATTTATATGTAGTGTAAGGTTTTAGCTCTTTATCTGTATAAACATTTTCGGGTGCTGTTCCCACCAATTTGTCATCACGGTATATTTCATAACCTTTAACAACAAAGTTATCACTTGATTTTTCCCATATAATTTTTATAGTTTTTACAGTTACCTCTGATACTGTAGGCTTACCCGGTGTAGTTGGCACATCAATATCACCGGCTGTTTTCTCATACAGAGGAACACTGTATTGTGAATAATTCTTCATTGCATCAAAAGCCTTAATCTGGTAAGAGTAGTTTGTTGCAGGAGATAATCCTTTATCGGTAAAGGTCAGTCCCTCTGTTGTAGCAACAACTTTCTTGTCCCTGTATATTGTATAACCTGTAACCGCTACGTTATCTTCAGCAGCCTCCCAGGAAATAGTAATTGATTTGTCGGATTTTGATACTGTTTTTAGCCCTTTAGGTTGAGTCGGCGGCTCCGGATCGGAATATGTTTTGTCTGTAACAGAGTTGCTCTCTTGTGACTCGTTACCGAATATGTCAAAGGCCCTAACGGTATATTCATATTCCGAATCAGGCTCAAGTCCTCTGTCAGTATAGCTTGTACCTGTTGAATTTCCCACTATGCTGCCATTACGGTATATATTGTAGCCTGACATTTTTACATTATCTGTTGAAGGTTCCCATGTGAGGGTTATTGTATAGTGTGATTTGTCCAAAATCTTAAGATTCGCAGGAATTGTCGGGGCCTCGCTGTCTAGCGGAGATTCTATAAGCTGATTCCATACAGACATTGAGGTGAAGGAATACCCTGTATCAATAGGCTTTGTAACTTGTAATATATTGAATTTGGAATAACCCGGATATTGGAAATCTACCTTTTGTACACCGCTGCCGCTTAATATAACTTTGTGGGTTCCTCCTGCTGCAAAATTATACCTATAGTCAGAATAACTGCCATATGCTCTTTGTATAAAATCTCCCTTTAACTCCATTGTACCTGCAGTAAGGTAACTTGAATGATTACTATACGAATAGGTTGTAAATGCACCTTCTACCCTAACATAATCCTCTTTATTCGTCATAGCCAATACAGCAGACACATAGCTTCCGTTGTTCTCTATCCTGTAATCCTTCTCTACTATAAGCTGACCGCCATTTATATTCATGGTTCCGCCTGTCTGTATCAAATTGCCTTTAATTGTGAGCTTATAGCCATTCAGATTTATGCTGCTTCCGGCAAGATTAAGGTTTCCCGCAATAATAGTATCTTCATAAAGCGTCCATTCCCTTGCATTTACTGTCAATGAAGGCATTAAATTGCCGTTTGTCACAAGTTTATTTGCACTAATATCACTTGCAAACGCTATCTGTCCTGATGTATTCTTTATCTCCAATATATTAAAGCGAGATGAAGCAGGATATTGGAAATCAACCTTTTGTGATGTTGTCCCACTTAGTATTACTTTGTGTGTTCCTCCGGCATTGAAGTTGTATCTATAGTCAGTATAATTGTATGCCCTCTGCACAAAATCACCTTTTATTTCCAAAACACCTGCCGTCAAATGTTCTGAATGATTGTTATATGAAAATGTTGTAAAGCTTCCTCCCACTTTTACAAAGTCTGCTTCATTTTTCATCAACAAATTTGCAGATACATAACTTCCATTGTTCTCTATCCTGTAATCCTTTGCAATTATCAGCTGTCCCCCATTTATGTTCATGGTTCCGCCTGATTGAATTACACTTCCTGCAACAGTTAATTTGTAACCATTTAAATCAATTGTACTTCCTGCCAGATTCAAGTTCCCTGATATTACAACATCTTCGTTAAGTACCCAATTCATGGCATTTACTGTAATATTATTTAATGTATTTACATTAGTTATAAGCTTGTTTACATTGAGATCACTAACAAACACTAACTGTCCTGATGTATTCTTTATCTCCAATATGTTAAAGTGAGAAGCGGCAGGGTACTGGAAGTCAATCTTTTGTGATGCTGTTCCGCTTAATATTACTTTGTGTGTTCCTCCCGCACTAAAGTTATATCTATAGTCTGAATAACTGTATGATCTCTGTATAAAATCTCCCTTTACTTCCATGATACCTGCTGTTAAGTTTTCAGTATGGTTATTATATGAATATGT
>NZ_DATCTU010000085.1 GCF_036567765.1 Pseudobacteroides sp. | reverse complement strand
GAAAATCTATATGAGACATTTCCATTAACAGAAGTACAGATGGCATATTTTATGGGAAGAAACAGCGGCCTTGAGATGGGGGGGGTATCAACCCACGGGTATTATGAAATAGAAACCGTTATGGATATGGAAAAGCTAAACAAGGGGCTGGTTAAAGCTATAGAGCGTCAGCATATGTTAAGGGCTATAATTATGCCTAACGGTGAGCAGAAAATACTCGAAGAAGTACCTGAGTATAAGATAAACATAAGAGATATTCGTAATATGAGCAAGGATGAGCAACAGGAAGAAATATTGAAAGAAAGAGAGAGGATGTCTCATTACGTATTTAAAACGGATGAATGGCCGTTATTTGAATTTAAAGCATTGCAGCTTTCTGATGAGACACACTATCTTTTTGTTGGATTTGATTTATTGATATCGGATGGGACAAGTACAAGAATTTTAATAAAAGAGATACTGGATTATTACAACAATCCGGGAATCGAAGCACCGGAACTTGAGTTTTCTTTCAGGGATTATGTAAAGGCTTATGAGGAATTGAAGAAAAGCGAGATGTACGAGAAAGATAAAGCATACTGGCTTGAAAAGCTTGGGGACTTTCCGGCTTCCCCTGCTCTTCCCTTAAAGACCGATCCGTCAAATGTATCCCAGCCTCATTTCAAGAGATGCAGCAAGGTCTTTGAAAAAAGTGAGTGGGATTTAATCAAAAGAAAAGCACAAGAGAAAAGTATAACACCGTCAGCCCTTCTTTGTACAGCATTTGCAAAGGTGCTTGCATTTTGGAGTAATCAACCTCACTTGGCCGTTAACCTGACGGTTTTCAACCGATATCCATTTCATAAGGATGTAAACAGTATTATTGGTGACTTTACCTCAGTTATGTTGTTGGATGTCAACTTGAAGCCGGATATGGCATTTTGGGATAGTGCATCGGCAATACAGGATACACTGATGGAGGCATTGGAGCACCGTCATTATGATGGAATAGAGTTTATCAGAGAAATTTCAAAGTACAATAACATGGGTACAAAGGCAGTAATGCCGATTGTATTTACCAGTATGTTGTTTTCCATGGATAAGGACGAGAAAAGTGTTGACTTGGGAGATTTGGGAGAAATAAAAATGGGGGTAAGCCAGACATCACAGGTTTATTTGGACTATCAGGCCTGGGAGAATAAGGGCGAGCTCTTGATAACATGGGATTATGTTGAAGAACTGTTCGACAAAGAAGTTATTGAAAGTATGTTTAAACAATACAGGGAGCTTCTTGAAGTAATACCTGAAAATAAAGAGATATCGCTTAGATCAGAAGATAAAGATATCATGCTGATGAAGGAATACAATAATACCCGGGAGGAAATCACCCCCACTACACTAACCAGGTTGTTTAATGAACAGGTAAAACGCGTTCCGTATAAGGAAGCGGTCAGATTCCAGGACGAAAGTATTTCATATGCGGAACTTGATCGGAAGTCAAACCAGGTGGCACACTATCTGAGGGAATGTGGGGTAGGGCGAAATGACCTTGTGGGGGTATTGGCTGCCAGAAGGATAGAAACCATCGTAAACCTGATGGGAATACTTAAGGCAGGTGGGGCATATGTGCCTGTGGACCCTGACTACCCTGAGGATAGAAGAAATTATATTCTGGAAAACAGCTGCTGCAAACTAATGATTACGCCTGAGCTATATATTGAAAAAGAGATAAGAAACTACCCACATGAGGAAATAAAAAAGGGTGAAAATCCTGAAGATCTTGCATATATAATTTATACATCAGGAAGCACCGGGAGACCTAAGGGTGTTGTAATAACTCATGGGGCAGTTACAAATACAATTATAGATATAAACCAGAAATTCAGCGTGGATGAAAAGGATAGAATTATCGGGCTGTCTTCAATGTGCTTTGACCTTTCGGTGTATGATATATTCGGTGCTCTTTCGTCAGGAGCGACACTGGTAATGGTACCAGATGTAAGAGATATCAGAAACATCATTGGTGTTGTAAAAAAGGAAAACATAACCCTTTGGAACTCCGTACCTGCCATTATGGACATGCTTATAGAAAATATGGAATCAGCGGAAGAAGATATTACATACTGGCAAGCGGGATATAATTCGGGAATGTCTGTTCAGTATGATTTGAATGATTCTCTAAAAGTAGTTATGTTAAGTGGGGACTGGATACCTCTGGGGTTGCCTGACAAAGTACGCGATAAGTTCCCTATGGCAGATGTAATAAGCCTTGGCGGAGCAACAGAAGCTTCAATATGGTCAATATATTATCCTATAAATGATATAAAAAATGAATGGAAAAGCATACCATACGGAATACCTTTGGCCAATCAGGAATTCTACGTATTAAATTACGAGATGGAGTGTTGTCCTGTTGGTGTACAGGGGGAACTTTTCATAGGTGGAGTAGGGCTGGCCAAGGGTTATATGAATGACGAGGAAAAGACGAAAAATGCATTTATGGTACATCCACAATACGGTAATTTATATAAAACCGGCGATTATGGAGTCATGCATAAGGAAGGATATATAGAATTCTTGGGAAGGAAAGACCATCAGGTAAAGATACGGGGTCACAGGATAGAACTGGGAGAAATAGAGAGCAGTCTTTTAAGACATGAATCGGTAAGAAATGCGGTTGTTGTAGACCTTAAGGATAAGAATGGCAAGAAATACCTTTGTGCGTACATAGTAAGTGAAGAAAAGCTTAACATACAGGATTTGAAAAACCATGTTTCAGTGGAACTTCCGGAGTATATGGTTCCATCATACTTCGTGCATATTAATGAAGTGCCGCTAACTCCGAATGGAAAGGTTAATAGAAAGGCGTTGCCAGAACCGGATACCTCATGCTCCGGTGGCGGTTCTCAATACATTGTACCTACCAGTACGGTTGAAATTAAACTTGCTGAAATATGTCAGGTACTTGCTGATAAAGACAGGATAAGTGTAAATGAGAATTTCTTTGACTTAGGATTGGATTCAATTAAGGTAATAACACTTGTTGCTAGAATACAGTCAGAGTTTGGAATTAAGGTGCCCTTTGAGGTTGTATTTAGACGGCCAACTATCAGATTAATTGCTGAATACATACAGAAGGAGAATGATGGGAAGGAAGCTGTGTGTGTTCTTCTCAATAGCGAGCGGAACAAAAACATATTTGCATTTCCCCCAATTCTTACGATGGGCTTTGTATATAGAGCTTTATCACAATCCATTAACAGTCATTCGTTTTATGCAATGGATTTTGTTGATAGGGAGGACATAATAAGCTATTACGCAGACGAGATTGCCAAGATACAGGGAAATAATGAGCCAATTGTGCTAGCTGGGCATTCTGCAGGTGGAAATATTGCGGTTGAGGTAGCAAAGGGACTTTTTGAAAAGGGATATCAGGTTTCAGATATAATATTGCTGGATTCATATTATATAAACGATAGCATGAAAGGCTATGTGATGCCTCCACATAAAGAAGAGTACATAAAGAATCTTCTTGAGCATATGGCGAGTATGTACCCGGATAAAGTTGGTATCAGAGAACAATTTGACAGGTATATGACTGAGAGAATAATAAAGTATTTTGATGTATTAGACACTTTAACGATTTCGGAAAGAATTCCATCGAGAATACATTTTATAAGCTCTACTGGAGACTTAGAGTATAAGGCATTCTTGAGAACAGATATGTGCAAATGGTCTGAAGCAACAAGTATAGGTTTTCAAAAATACCAGGGCTTTGGTACTCACGATGAGATGTTATATGGAGAATATGCATTGAAAAATGCTAAACTTGTTGAAGCAATTCTAAAGGATTGTTAACTTATGTTAGAAAGCGAGGTGTTTTTGTGGGAGTGAATGATTATAAGGATCAGTCTGTTCAGACTTTTAATAAACAAGCAGATAATTATCATTCTACCTTTTTCGGGAAGCATGCAAGGTCCTTGTACAATTATGTGCTTGATGAGATTAAGATTGATACATATGATTCGGTATTAGATGTAGGATGTGGTAGAGGGGATGTATTAGCTCTTATTGTGAGTAAAGATAATAAAATAAAAGCACATGGGGTTGATTTGTCACCGGAAATGCTGAAATTTGCAAACCATAAATTAAAAGAACAAGCAGTATTAAAGATGGGAGATTCTGAAAATATCCCTTGGAATAGTAATGAGTTTAGTCTTGTAACATGTACAGACTCTTTTCACCATTATCCGAATCCACAGATAGCATTATCTGAAATGTATCGAGTACTTAAACAAAGTGGAAAACTGATTATTAGCGAGATTTGGCTGCCAACGCCTGCCAGACAGGTTACAAACATGGTTTTGCCAATGATGAAAACGGGTGATGTAAGGATCTATTCTAAAAACGAACTTGCCTATATGCTGGATAAATGCGGATTTAAAAATATAGTTTGGAAAAGGCTAAATATGATGGCATACCTTTGTACAGCTGAAAAATAATTATATTATTAGTGGGGAAGGGTTTAAATGGTAAAGTCAATTAAGGAATTAAGACAGGAGATAGACAGTGTAAACATTGAAATTATGTCATTACTGAACAAGAGGGCAAGTCTCGTAAAAGAGATAAGCGAATTGAAAGATGGAACAAACTATTTTGATCCTGTTCGGGAAAATGAAATGATGGAAATGATTTTAAAATTGAATAAAGGTCCTTTATACAATGATATACTTAAGGATATTTTTTCAAGTATTTTTGCAGCATCGCTGAGATTTATGGGGGTAACCCGGGAACGCAAACTGCTTATAAGTTCTAGCAATGAGAGTGGTTTTTTGAATATTCGAGATATTTTTAGCTTACAGACACAGGAACCTGTAATTATAGCAGGGCCTTGTGCTGTTGAAAAGACTGAGTATCTTGAGATAATCGCAAAACATTTAAAGAATAGGGCAATCAAGTTTCTGCGTGGTGGTGCTTTTAAGCCGAGATCATCTCCATATGAATTCCAAGGATTAAGAGAAGAGGGATTAAAAATATTATCATATATAGGAAAGACATATGATTTGATTACAATAACTGAAGTTGTTGACACTAGAGATGTAGAAATGGTAGCTTGTTATGCAGATGTTTTACAAATTGGGGCAAGAAACATGCAAAATTTTGAACTTTTAAAAGAAGCTGGTCAGACTCAGAAGCCCATACTATTAAAGCGAGGAATGAATGCAACGATCCAGGAATTCATGTATGCAGCAGAATATATTGGACTACAAGGAAATAGAAAATTGATAATGTGTGAACGTGGAATCCGTACTTTTGAAACGAAAACAAGAAACACATTAGATATATCATCTATACCTATAATTAAATCTGAAACAAGTTTACCAATTTTGGTTGATTTGAGTCACTCACTTGGAAGAAAAGATATCGTAAATCAGATTGCGAAAGCTGTTTTGGCTGCTGGTGCGGATGGTGTGATGGTTGAAGTTCATCCATACCCTGAAATAGCACTTTCAGATAGCAAACAGCAATTGACTCCTTTAGAATTTGATAGGATGTTAGATATATTAAAAGCTTGATAAGGCTATTTTGAATAAGAGATCCAGCTGCTAAACTGATGAGTTTAAGGATAGCTGCTTTAGAAAAGGAAATAAGAGGATTGGAATTTATGTTGAACGAAGAACGGCTTGAGAAAGCAATATAAAGGTTATACTTAAAATAATTCTTGTGAAGGTTGAATGGAATGGAAATAATAAAATTATTTTGCCTACCCTATGCGGGTGGGTCTGCAACGGTATATTCCAGATGGAAAAATTATATAGATCAAAATATCGAAGTTATACCAATAGAATTAGCTGGGCGTGGGAAAAAGTTTAGTAAACCATTAAATAACTCAATTGAGGATGAAGTAAATAATATTTTTGAAGAAATTACCCATCATATTAAAAATTACCCATATGCTTTCTTTGGGCATAGCATGGGGACTTTAATTATTCATCAATTAATAGGTAAAATTATTAGTCATAATTTAAGAATGCCTGTGCATTCTTTTATGTCAGGAAGGTTTCCTCCCCATATCAAAGGGAAGGAAGTATACCACACATTACCGGACAATGAGTTTAAAAAGGCTATTTTATGCTTGGGAGGTACACCCAAAGCGGTAGCTGATAACGAAGAGCTATTTAATTTGTTTTTACCGATACTTAAATCTGATTATAAGATGGTTGAGCAATATGAATTCAAACAAGAACCAAGAAAGTGGTGTTTTGATATTTCAGTTTTTTATGGTTCAAATGATAATCTGGCTCAATATCACGATGTCGAAGAATGGTCTTTCTATACAGAAAAGTCATGTGATTTTTATAAATTTGAAGGCAATCATTTTTTTATTCACGAACACGAAAAAAAGATAGTAAGTACGATAAGTCAAATTCTAAATAATAAAAAATAAGTATTCATAGTATTTATAAAAAATATGAGGAGGAATTGGGACTGTGGGCTTTAATTCAAATTTGGATGAAACGAGAAATGAAAAAAAGTATTATTGGTCACCTGCTGTTAGATGGGAGAAAAATGGTTCAGAAGTAAAGATTGAAATTTTTTGCTATAAAGGGGATATTGCAGAATTATTTCCAAAATTCTATTTCCTTTTACAGAAAGGGATAGAACTATGTAAGCTAAACAAAGAATTTAATGAATTTGATAGTAGAAAGCTAAATGCTTTTGTTAATGATTTGATAAAAAAAAGGGTACTGATTCATTCAATTGCTACTCCACAGGAAGTATTTTATCCCCAAAGTTATATTTTTAAAAATGTATATAGTGAAAATATTAAGTTTGATGCAGAAGAATTAAAAAAGTTTAAGGATAAGCAATTAAATAGAAGATACCAAAGTGCCGCAAATAACACAGTTTCATTAGAATGCACAGAACTTCCGGAAGTTATTAAAAATCGAAGAACCTATCGTTCTTTTGAACAAAACCGCAAGATTAGTTTTACTACGTTTTCTCAATTTTTATCAGTACTCAGACAAGAAAGGCAAGGGGATAATATCAGATATTATTATGCCAGTGCAGGAGGGCTTTACCCCATAGATATTTATTTATACGTAAAGGAAAACCGTGTTGAAAATATTGATCGGGGATTATATTATTATAATCCGATTGGCAATGAACTTTGCAGTATAAACAATGATTGTACGATACCGAAAGAAGCACACTATTTTACAAATCAAAATATATTCAGTGAGTCTGCCGTCTCAATGTTTTTTGTATACAATGCAGAAGTGACAATGCCTAAATATGCAGGAATGGGATATTTTTATTCTGCAATTGATACAGGAATAATGGTATCAACACTTACAACGGTAGGAGAATTAAATGATATTGGCATTTGTTCAATCGGAGACATGAATTTCCATCAGATCAAGAAGTTTTTTGGGCTTAATGATAATCAGGTATTACTACATACAGTTGAAATAGGATTAAAACCTTCAGAAATTTGTTCAGACTTATCTGATATTTAAAGAAAAATTGTAAATTAAACGACTATGCGAGGTGCAGTGAAATGACGAATAAAAATAATTTTAGCATGCCATACTCACTGGGATGCAACTTTGATCCGAAATTAATTGAAGTTATATCAAAGATTGACAAAGGGAAGTCAATTAAATCGGTATTTGGAAAAATGAGAAGTGACTTGCTTGGGGGGGGCAGAGCTTCTATGGTTTTGCCGGATATTAGCATTAGGGAGCTAAAAGAATATATTGAATTATGCCATTCAAAGGGCCTGAAATTTAATTATCTACTCAATCCAATGTGTATGGAGAATAAAGAATTTAGTCCCAGATACCATAAAAAAATAATTTCTTATATTGACAACTTGGTTAGCATAGGAATAGATGCCGTAACCGTAAATTCGCCATATTTGTGTGAACTAATTAAAAAGAGATATCCGAATATTAAGGTTTCAATTGGATTGTATGCATATATATTTGATTTGCACCATATAGAATATTGGCACAATCTGGGGGCAGATGAGCTAACATTGTTCCACAAAATTAATAGAAATTTTGAGCTTCTTGAGAAAATGCTTAACTATACCAAGAATTCTAATATGTCTCTTAGGTTGATTGCAAATAATGTATGCCTTCATTCATGTCCTTATGCTGTAATGCACGGAACCAGTCAAGCTCATGCAAGCCAGAATAAACACTTTTCAAAGCATGTAAACCTCGACTATTGCTTACTAAAGTGCACAACGGAAAAAATTAAAAATCCAACTCAACTTATTGCGTCTGAATGGATACGACCTGAGGATATAAAGCATTATGAAAATTTGTGTGAGAAAACAGGAAACTACAATTTTTCTATAAAGCTGCTGGATAGAACAAAAAGTACAGATTTTTTGACAAAAGTAATAAAAGCATATACACAAAAAGTATATAATGGAAATCTACTAGACATATTAGTGTGGCCAAGGCTTTCTGAGACTGTTAAGGTACATAAAAAGCCTTTTATTTTTAAAGCAATTACAGGGCGATACAATATAGATGAAGTCAAAAAGTTTTTTGATGCATTCAATCTTCCAGATTTTTATTTGGATAATAGAAAGTTAGATGGGTTTCTGGAAAAGTTTACGACAAAGTTTGTATGTGATGAGTTTACATGCGAAGGATCAGAAATATCAAAGCCGAGTGGAATAACTAAGTGTTCCTACTGCAAAACATGGGCAGAGAAAGCAATATCTTTCAACGATGAAGAACGTAAAAAGTGGTTATTAAAAACTGACAGTGTTAATTCTGGGTTAGTTGAGAGTAAAATTTTTGAATAATACAGTAAAACTACGGATTACCATATATAAAACTATATATGGTAATTATGTACTCGCAAATTGACTGACAATCGGTCGGTATGATATAATTCTGACATTAAATAAAATTGAGACATAAGATGTACTTATATGCTTATTTTTATAGTAGTTGTATTAATTGTACAAGAAGAATTGTCTAGGAGAAAGGATATGTTATGAAAAGAATCGTAAAACCTAGAAATGAAAGAATTAACGAAATACTGGATATTGCTCAAACCTTATTCTTGAATTATGGTTTTGAGCAAACTACAATTAGTAATATAGTGAAAGAAACAAAAATTGCTCAGGGTACCTTTTATTATTATTTTAAATCAAAAGATGAATTATTAAATGCAATTATGAAACGAAGTATTGATAAAATTACTAAAAATGCTTTTATGGTTGTAAATAACAATAATATTAATGCAATTAAGAAAATAGAAATTATTTTGAATAATTTTTTAGCTTATGACGGTTGGAACAATGAGATGATTACTTATATCCATAATAAGGATTCAATGATACACCATATGATTGAAATGCAAATAATAGAAAATCTTGTTCCACTTGTTAAGGATATTCTCTTACAAGGAATAAACGAAAAAATCTTTGATGTTCCATATCCTCAAGAGATTTCCGAGTTTATTGTATTGGGTGTGGGAGGAATGTATGATCAATTTCGGCAACCAAAGGAAGATCAGAATTCAATGAATAACAGGATTAAAGCAATTAAGTTAATGCTAATTCGCATATTAGGTATAAACGAAAACATATATAATTTTAATTTTTAATTTAAGGAAGGTGGAGTCAGTCAATGTCATTAATAAATTTTGAAAAGGTCAGCAAGGTATATGATGTAGGAGCGGTTAAATTTAAGGCAGTTGACGGTATTAGTTTTGAAATTGACAAGGGCGAGTTTGTTGTTATCCTTGGACCTAGTGGAGCAGGTAAAAGTACTGTGTTAAATCTTCTAGGAGGTATGGATCATGCAACAGAGGGATCAATTTATATTGATGGTGTAGATATTACCAAATATGACGAAAATGGGTTAACAGCTTATAGGAGAGATGTGATTGGATTTATATTTCAGTTTTACAATCTTATCCCCTCGCTTACAGCGTATGAAAATGTAGCAATAACAAAAGAGAATAAAAAAGATGTATTAGACCCAAAAACAACGTTATCTTTAGTAGGCCTGAAAGATCATTTTGACAAATTTCCTGCTCAGCTTTCCGGGGGTGAACAACAGCGTGTTTCTATTGCAAGAGCAATATGTAAAAATCCGAAGCTGCTTCTTTGCGATGAACCAACAGGTGCCCTTGATAGTGAAACGGGTGTGATTATCCTGTCCCTTTTACAAAAGATGAGCAGAGAAAGCGGACACACAGTAGTGATAGTTACACACAATTCTGCATTGGCTCCTGCTGCTGACCGGGTGATTAAAATGAGAAGTGGAAAAATTAGCGATCAGATTATCAATAAGTCTCCATTAGCTGTGGAGGAGGTGAATTGGTAAATGCTTCTGAGAAAAATGTTAAGGGATATGAAAGCAAAGAAAGCACAGTTTATTTCAATTTTCCTAATGGCTATACTTGGGGTACTTATATACTCAGGCATGAATGCTGAATGGTATGGTATGAGGCAGGAAGTGGATAAATATTATAAAGAAATGCGGCTTGCAGACTATTGGGTAAAGAGTAACAATTTTACTAAAGAAGATGTAGACAAGGTAAAAAACATTTCAGGTGTAAAGTCGGTGGCACGAAGACTGACATTTGATTCATCACTGGATATGAAAGATGATCCAACGCTTCGTATAAATATAGTTGAGAGTAATATAATTTCTTTACCTTTGTTAGTTAATGGAGAGGAATTTGAAATTTCTAAAGATGGTATTTGGCTTGATGACTCTTTTGCAAATGCTCGGGGACTAAGGGTAGGAGATAAGTTAAAATTTGAGTTAAATGGTTTGAAGCTTGAAAAGAATATCCTTGGATTGATTATGCATCCAGAGTATGTTCATAATGTTGAGGATAATAGTGTACTGGTGCCAAATCATAAGACTTTCGGGTTTGCTTTTTTATCGAGTGCAGCATTGCCGCAAGGAATACAGATTCCTTATAATCAGCTTCTAATTGAGAAAGAGGACAAAATTATCAACGAAAATTTGAAGCCCCAAATAGAAGATATCTTTTCTGACAGGTATAGCATAGTAATAGGACGGGATATGCAACCAAGTGTCGTTGCTTTTGATACTGAAATAGAACAGAATAAGGCTATGGGTGGAGTTTTTCCTGTAGTGTTTTTTCTAATAGCAGCACTAGCTATGTTAACAACTATGACACGAATGACGAATAATCAAAGGACTCAGATAGGAATCCTCAAAGCTCTTGGGTTTTCTAAAAGAAAAATCTTCTTTCATTACATATCATATGGTGTTTGGATTGGATTTATTGGAGGTATCATAGGTTTGGTTGTCGGTCCATTACTGATACCCCCTATACTGTTTACTATGCAAAAAACAATTTATTCACTTCCAAATTGGTCAATAGCAATTGCTCCTGCATCATTTGTTTCAGTAATCCTATCAGTTTTGTGTTGCGGTGCTTCCAGTTTTTTTGCATGCAGACAACAGATGAAAGAGGTTCCTGCTTCATCATTAAGGCCTAAGCCTCCAAAAGTAGGGAAGCATACACGATTAGAGAAGAGCAAGTTATGGCATAAGTTTGGTTTTTCCGTACAATGGAATATACGTGATCTAATTAGAAGCCCGATTCGTTCTATCATGGCAGTTGTAGGAGTTATGGGGTGTGCTGCATTACTGCTATTTGGTCTAGGATTAAAAGATTCGATAAATGGGGTAAGCACATGGATGTATGGAGACCTAAATGTTTATGAGAGTAAAATTAATTTGCAAAAATCCATAACAGATGAAGAATTAAAAAATATTAAGAATACCTATAAAGGACAGTGGATTCAAGAGTCTAAAGTGCAGATTAGGTATAACAGCATTAATGAAAGTGGAGCGTTGACGGTTTTATCTGAGGGTGATCAGATAATATATGAAAATGAAAATGGACAAAAGATTGTCATGCCTAGAGAAGGAATTGGAATATCATACAAAATGGCTGAGGTAATAAAAGCTAAAATTGGAGATACTATAGAGTGGAGAATAATGGGCAGTAAAGACTGGGTGAAGTCTGATATTAAAGCTATTTATAGAACACCAATGGGTCAAGGAATTGCAATGTCTGAAAAAGCTTATACGAAAATTGGTCAGAAGTACTTAGAAACAACTTTATTGACCTCTCAAAAATCAAGTAACATAAAAAAAGTGGCGGGAATAAAAAGTATTCAAGATAAAAACCAGTTGATTGATTCATTTAATGATTTACTAGAAAGTATGCAAATGATTGTCGTCATTTTGATAATTGCAGCATTTGTTTTGGGAAGTGTAGTATTATATAATCTAGGGGTGCTTTCCTTTACAGAACGTAATAGAGAGCTGGCAACATTAAAAGTATTGGGCTTTTTTTCAAAGCAAATTCGTGTTTTATTGCTTCAACAAAATATATGGCTAACAATTGTAGGTATTATTGGAGGATTGCCTTTTGGTTTTATTTTAGTAAGGTTCATGCTGTCTACAATGTCTAAGGAAACCGATATGATAGCACAAATCACGCCAATATCATGGGCTTTGAGTATAGCAGCAACATTCTTATTATCCATGGTAGTTAGCTTGTTTCTATCTATGAAGGTTAAGCATATTGATATGGTTTCTTCATTAAAATCAGTCGAATAATATATAGACAGCAAATAATAAAAAGTGTATATTTTGCAATCTCAAATGTTGATAATATCTATCAGAAATCCCTGTTCTGTATGTAAATGGAATGGGGATTTCAAATTTAATGTTATATCTAAAGAAAGAATTTGAATTTTGCAATAGAACCGTCACTAAGCTCCTTTTCATCATCAAGCCATATTGGGAATATCATTCATTCGGCGGTTTTGTGGTTGTTATCGGTTGGTATGATTTTGTAGCCTATTTGTGCAGTGTTCGATTGTATCAGGATCGTAATGAGCTAAGGTACTGGATTAAAAAATTTGTTAATAATTTTATTTCTCAGGTAATCTAGCGTATCCCTTGCACAGGGAACAACCTGGAATTCATTAATACATAGTTCTCTTTTTTTAGTGCCGGTATAGCCCAGGGGGATGTTATAGGATAAGGCTTTTTAGGGGTAATACGTAACACCGTAAAATATCTTTCGAGATTATAAATATAATTCTAGACTATGTCAGGATTTTGAAACTTTGCTGCTCGCATGACAAAACAAAAGGTATCTTTGCCTCTTTCCAATCCCATATTTACTAGATTTATAGGTATATTGTCATCCGTTCATGATACCAGGGTTAAAGCCTGCTCTAACAAGAGCATCACGCATTTGATAATTTATGCCTCTGTCTGCAGTGGTAATGATAATTGTGGAATTGTTAAAAGGATTTCCCGGGCTCCCATAGGGTGTACTATCAGTCCAAATACTGCTTTTACTTATTTGATCTCCCATACTGGCACCGATAAAGTGGTAAAAACCGGTGTGGTCATCCCCTGTTGTAATAGTATCACTGTAGTCTTTTACTGGTTTATTTTCAACAAAGCCAAGATAACTTCTAAAGCTAAAGTAAACTGCGGACGGAGGTATTTTTCCAATAAATATAATAGCCTCATCAGGTCGCAGTTTATAGTATATTCCTGGTGCTACATACTCTATATTGGCAGTAAAATTATCAGGGTCTTCAGGATTGTATCCTTTTGGAGGATTCTGCCCAGGAGATGGTTCCTGGTTTGGTGCTGCTGGAAGGATATAAGTTGCATAGGGTGCTCCGACATTGTTGCCGAAGGCAGTATCAGTTTTGCCTTCACTGGCAAGTGTTAGTACGTCTAAATACTTTAGTTTTCCTTCCTGAACTATAAAACCCCTTTCTCCTAATGTTTAGATAAAATTTCTTACGCATTGGTTTGTATTCGGGTAGGGATTATAAATTGATGTTTCGGGCATATAAGTATATGGATACATTTTTTGTGTATTTTTTGTATTGGGCAATTTATTCATTGGCGTGTTAATGTAATATGGACATAGGCACCTGTTATACATAATTGTAGCTCCTTTCACATCATCATAATATAATATGTTTTGCTACCTTCAATGTACTTTAGTCTGTATAGCTTTGTAAAATATGCAAACTATCAGAAATATACAAAGTGGGTTTGCTTATTTGTATCATCTTGCTGCAAAAGCACACATAGAGGCGATGGTGCTAATAGAACAGGTTTAGATGTTATGATATTTCCTCAGACTGATTTGGTTGGACCATTAGAACCTTTAATATAGTACCTTGATTAATGCCATTAGGACGCTCGGAGCACAATTGGTTGGGACAACAAAAATAAATTAACCTTGGTCGAGTCATCTACCAAGTCAGCGATAAGATCTCCCTTTGACTGGATGTAAGCTGCAGTAAAGGGGTTGCCTGCAGCACTTACATTGAAAATGTAATAAGCTGGACTTCATAATATAACAGTAGGTAAGAACCTAGACTTGTGCAGTAAAATGTAAAACTTTATGCAGCATAGAGCTTGTCCTATCTTCCGTAGAATTTCGGTAGCTTAGTTTCACTTCATTTTTCTCATCCTGCTGACTGTTTACCATGCTCTTCCACCTTTGAAATGCTATTAATAAGGATTGGAAGTAGTTTATATCCCTTAATACGA
>NZ_DATCTU010000084.1 GCF_036567765.1 Pseudobacteroides sp. | reverse complement strand
AAAATAAGTAAAATTAATTAAAAATTAGTAAATTATCTGGAAATTAACCAGTATTATATATTAAATTTCATAAATATTCAATATTTAAGCCGAAATTTTATGATATTTTTTTAGCTTTTTTAATTTTTTTTATTGTTTTCGTAGAAAGGGGGCATTGCCCCCATTTTTTATTTTTCAGATAGTTCAATTATCTTATCAATAGTATTGCTGTCAATTGCAGTATCGCTATCAAAGCCCAACCCTTTCAATATTACAGAGCTTTCGTCAATTGCTGCCTCTTTGGACATTTCATATTTCAATGCACTATACTTACCTCTTGCACCATTAAGCAAAGAATTCTTTGGCATATAGATACCTCCGTCATTTATATTATCCTCTAAGGTTTTTATCCATATTAAAATAATTGTTTAAACACAACATCGGCGGGTAATATATATTTATCTAAGTTGAAGGGGGTAATGACAATGAATTTGGAAGGTAAAGTTTTAAAGTTATCGGAAAAAGATAAAAATATTATTATTCAAAACAAAGACATCTGTACCGATTCTCATGGATTTAACTGTACAGTGGACAAGCCCCATATGACTGCTAACGAGTAACAGCCCTATAAAACATTTTTCGTATGCTCTTGGCACTTAGATATTCCTAAATGCTAAGCTGCCGTGAGCATACGAAGAATGCTATATTTGCTAAATTGAATCAGAACTTAAGCTTTTATAGATTAAGCCTGGTCCTTAGCAGGTACGTTTTCCCTAAACAGCAAGCTAATGCAGTACAATCCTGCAAGACCTACTATTGTATATACTACCCTGCTTGGTATAGTTGTTGGATTTGCAAACATGGATGCAACAAGGTCAATTCTGAATAGACCTATTGATAACCAGTTTAATGCTCCAATAATAACTATAATTAATGACAATCTGTCAAGTGGTGTCCTATTCATAAATAACAACTCCTTTTCATACTTCTTTAATTTTTAATTATATTATCTTCGTAAAAGCATAAAAAAATTCATGCAGTTAAATTTATATAAAATGCACTTAATATCCTTGTAAATTAATTGTCATGAGTTTCCTAGACATTAAAAAAGCGATTCTGCCTGCCTTACCCACTTTGGCAGCAAAATCACTTTTAATATATTGATACTTAATAACTTTTCATCTACCCGAAAAATTCTTTATCCAGTTTCTCAAGCTCTTCTCCGCCTAGCAGATCATGAAAATAAGAATAAATGTCTGTATCATTTTCTGCTAAAGTTTCCTTTTCTTCGATATATCCTTTAAGTCTCGATTTGGCATCTTCAATCAATGCCTCAAGCTCTTTTATACGTTTTTGGTTAAACCTTATTTTATAATATACGATATTGATAGTTACTTCCAAAAGCTCCAGATTAGCCTCTTTTATTCGATCAGGTATATTCTCAATCTCTTCCTCTATCGCACCAAGCCTTTCATTAATCTGTTTAATTTCTTTTTCACATGAGCTCATTTCTTTTTTTGCATCTTCATTGTTTTTGTCGAAAACCTCCTTAGTAAGCTGAATAATCCTACTCATCAGATCCTTTTTATGAAGCGAGATCTCCTTTGACTCGGTCAAGAGCCTGGATTGCAGCTTTAAGAGCTCTTTAAGCTTATCTTCACTTACAATAATTTCGGAAGTTCTTTCAGTGTTCTTAAAAAGACTGTTCCATCTTTCATCAAGTATTAATAATGAAATATCGTTTTTTCTTAAAACCTTTTTATCAAGCTTATTCTTTGTATTACTCTTCTTAATAATACCCTGTAAAGAATTGGCTTTTCTTTTTAAGAACTCAAACATAAAAAAGCCCCCTTTTTTTTCTTCACTATTTATATCGTCATTTTCCTATAATACCCGAAGCATATAAATTTAAAATTTTGAAACACTATTCCAAAAGGAAAACACCCTTGGTATAATGTAAGAACAAAATCATGAAATGATTTTGTAACATAAGTCGTTGTCGTGGGAAATCGTGGTGCAGCATGCACCATAATTTCATAGACATAACAAAATCATATCTATGGAGGCATAATAATGGCAGATTTTTGGGATAAGGAAGAATTAATTGGAAAGCTGGGCAAAAACAGCCGCGAGGAAATTCAAATAAAGGTAGTTGAGAAAAAGGATAAGAAATACATCGACATTAGAACTTTCTGGTATGACAGCAATGCCGATGATTATAGACCAAGTCAAAAAGGTGTGGCAATACCCTTTGAAAGCCTTGAGGAACTAAAAAAATATATCGGCTCCATTGAATAAAGAATAAACCTAATATTTTAAATAATCCAATGCAAATTGAGACATAAGCTCAACACCTGTTTTTATGCAGTTTTCATCCAAATTGAACTTGCTGTTGTGGAGATTAATCACCTCATTGCACATTTGACTCCTGCATCCTAGGTGAAAATATGTTCCCGGTACCAGCCTGGAATAATATGAAAAATCCTCTGCAAGCATGGAAGGCTCCTGGCTTGTTATAATATTTTTTGAATCGATAATTTTTTCTGAGGAGTCTATAAATTTATCAACTAAATTGTCATCATTTATCACCGGAGGATATCCGTTATTAGCTTTAAATTTGTATGCAGCTCCTGCCTTTTGGGTTTCCTCCTTTAACACTTCTTCCATACTGTCTGTGATAAAAGTGCGAATTTCTTTGTCAAAGGTTCTTATGGTTCCTCTTATAGAAACACTATCAGGTATTATATTTGAAGCATTCCCCGCATTAAAGCACGTAACAGTCAGAACAGCTCTTTTCAAAGGGTCACTGCTGGTTTTAACAATGCCCTTAAACTTTTCTACCACAAGGGCTCCAATAGTAATGGGATTTATGGCATTCTCCGGCTGGGCCCCATGGCCGCTTTTACCTATTATAGTAATTTCAAATTCGGTTGGTTCCGCCATAACAGGTCCTTTTCTTACAGATATGAAACCAGTGTTAATCAAGGGACTGACATGTGTTCCAATTATGGCATCAACTTTGGGATTATCTAAAACCCCTTCATTTATCATAACTTCAGCACCGCCCAGACCCTCTTCTGCAGGTTGAAATATAAGTTTTACACTGCCGTTTAAAAAGTCCTTGAGCCTTGATAAGACATAAGCTGCTCCAAGCACAATTGCTGTATGCCCATCATGACCACAGGCATGCATCTTGCCTACATTCCTTGATGCAAACTCAAATGTGTTTTCTTCCTTTATAGGAAGTGCATCAATATCTGCCCTTATGGCAACTGTTTTGCCGTCAGGCTTTCCTGTAATTGTAGCAGCAAGGCCTGTCTTGGCAAAGCCTGATACATCAAGTCCCAATTCTTCCAGAAAGGATCTTATAAGTCCGGATGTTTTAAACTCATTAAATCCCAGCTCCGGGTATTTATGAATTTCCCTCCTTATATAAACCAACCTGCCAAAAACTTCTGTTGAATGTCTCCTAATTTGATCTGTCAGCAACTTTATCACCCATTTATTATATGCCAAATAGTTTTTTAGATTTATATTAAAAGTGATTAATCTAATACATTTGTCTGCCACAAATCCCGTTGAACCATTCGTTATTTGTTCCGCCAAATGTTAGATTATTAGCATTTTTAATTTAGTATAACAAATGGAGTGAAAAATTTAAATATAAAATATAATAGTGCTATTAATTACCTTATCTAAATTCAAGGCTTGGCACTCCGGATTCTCTTTCCTGAAAATAAATGCATTCCGGATTTGAAGAAATTGATTGCATAGTGGTGTTCTCGAGATTGCACATTCCATCTGCCTGATAAATACAATTTAATGAACAGTTGATAGTTGTCATAATAACACCTCCAAAAATATTGTTTCGGTTTTGCAATAATAATATACATTTAAAGGTTGAGATAATAATTTTAAAAAATTATGAAACATTTCGTTATTTTTACATAATATATAATAGAATTGACTACCGACTACATACCTCTTTGATTTATTAAAGGATTATTCGCTTTTAATATGGCAGCCCTTCAATGCAACAGAAGATTGGAAAAAAGTATTTTCCAGATTACAATTATGTGATGATTCCATAATCTGGCATATCAAAAAAGCTTGTTTTAAGAACAAAATCGAATAAATTTTGTATCTGGAAACAAACTTCGGAAAATAATTTAATAGTAGTCGGCAGTTGTTTATATAAACCGCATCCTCTTAACAGGGGATGCGGCATTATACCTTGAATCTATACCCTATGCCCCAGATCGTTTCGATGTACTGGGGCTTTGAGGTATCCATTTCTATCTTTTCCCTGACCTTTTTTATATGAACTGTGACAGTAGAAATGTCACCGCAGGCATCCATACCCCAAATCTTATCAAATAATTCATCCCTGGAAAAAACCCTGTTGGGGTTTTGGGCAAGGAATAAAAGCAAATCAAACTCCTTACCAGTTAACATAAGCTCGCTGTTCTCCAGCCAAACTCTACGGGAATCCTTTTCTATCACAAGATTTCTTATATTTATAGCAGCATTTTTCTTTTCTATACTTCCTACAAGCCTCTCATAGCGTGCTATATGGGCTTTGACTCTTGCAACTAACTCACTTGGGCTGAAGGGCTTTGTTATATAGTCATCTGCCCCCAATCCCAGTCCTCTTATTTTATCTATGTCTTCCTTTCTTGCTGAAACCATAAGCACCGGAATGTTCTTAACTTCCCTGATCTTTCGGCATATTTCAAACCCATCAATATTAGGAAGCATCAAATCCAATATAATCAAATCAAAGTCTTCCTTCTTTGCCCTGGCAAGACCTCCGTCACCCGTCTTCTCAATTTGTACGTCATAGCCGTCTATACTCAGATAATCTCTTTGCAACTCGGCAATAGTCACCTCATCCTCAATTATCAGAATCCTTTTTTTCATTGCCCTCACCTATCTTTTCCAATTCAAAATATATGCAGGTACCTTTTCCAAACTCACTCTCTGCCCAAATTTGTCCCCCGTGCTCATCTATTATCTGACTTGCAATTGCAAGCCCAAGGCCGCTGCCTCCCTTTGAGGTGTTTCTCGATGCATCGGCTCTATAGAACCTGGTAAAAATATTAGGAAGGTTTTCCGCTTTGATACCTTCTCCATTGTCATGTATTCCTATCAAAACCTTGCCCCCCCTATCCTGCACATCTATCTTTATATGTCCTTTTTCTTTGTCCATGTATTTTATTGAGTTTTCAAATATATTCGCTATTACCCTCTTAAGCTTTTCTACATCTGCCTTTACCATTGTATTATGATCTAAATCGTAACTGCTTGCAATACTTATTCCCAACTTTTCCAGTTCTATCTGGTATTCATCTATCATGTCCTCTATAAAATATTTCAAGTTTACCTTGGCAAAGTTAAATGGTACCTTTTTAAGGGTCTGGTTTGAGAAAAATGTCAGGTCATTTATCAGCCTATCCATATCAACAGCCTTCTTATAAATAATATCCAGATATTTTTCATTCTTCTCAGGTGTATCGGCAATTCCATCACGTAAGCCTTCTATATGGCCCTTGATGGAGGTTATAGGTGTTTTGAGATCGTGGGTGATACTGGCCATAAATTCGTTGCGTTCCTCATCGTACTTTAATTGCTGCTCAAGGGCATCTTTAAGCCTTTGCCTCATTTCTTCAAACGCACGGCAAACCGCTCCAACCTCATCTCCCGATTTCTCATGAATTTCAAAGTATAGATTTCCTTCCTTTATCTGCTCAGCTCCGTACTTCAGCTTTTTAAGGGGCTTTATTATGCTCTGAGAAACAATAAACGTAAGTATCCCGTTGGTTATCAATATTATGAGTAAAAAGTATCCCATAAAATCACTCATAAAATTTTTTACAAACTTTCGTATGGGGCTTATATCAAAAAATATATAAAGGGAACCATTCTCACCGGAAGATAACTGGAAATTATGGATAAAATACTGTATATCCTCACCATTATCATGTCTTGCCTTGTGCCCGGCATCTCCCGAAAGGCTCGCTTGACCAAGCTCTTCTTCAAACTTATGCCTGTCAATTTTTTCAGAGAGGTAATATATTTTTTTGTTAATCACGAAGCCTATTCCCGAGTTTAAGGATTTCAGTTTACTATCAACGCCTTTAAGATATGTCAGATCTTTCAGCTTGTCAGGATTGTTTAATGTGTCGTTGGATATTGTAATAAACTCCTTAAATATATCCTGAGCTACCTTGTCAAATTGATCCCCTGTTTCATGGTGCTCAAAACCGGCCCTTTCAAAATTAACTCCGATAAGGATAACGACCAGTATTAGTGCTGAGAACAACGGCACCACTATCATTAATATATTTGACAATAGCAGCTTGATCCTTATAGACATTTATAAATCCTCCCCTGATACAATGAGTACCCTAGCAAAATCCCGTTTATATATCCTTTTGCTCAAAAAGATATGTGCCGGCAAACATAAATATTATACCATAAGCCAGTATATATAAAAATTCATTTAGGATAAGCATAAAATCCACACCACTGTAAAAATTCTGGTACCAGTCAAGATAGGTGGTGGGCAAAAAGGATACTGTTTGAGGAATAAAAACCGATACAACCGACATCAGTGCTGAAGCCAGTATCATAATAACTATGGTCAGCCCTCCGCTTCTTGTGAACTGTGCAACAAATGCGGTTATTATAGCAACCAGCATGAGGGGTATAACTGCAAAAATATATGACATAAGGTTTGCAGGAAGTCTTGATATTATGTCATTAAAATTACCTCCAAATAAACTAGCCGCAAGGGATGCTACAAAAGTAGCCAACAGCAGAAACAATATACTTATTCCTATTGACAAAAGCTTTGAAACATATATTTTAATCCTGGTAATAGGCCTTACCATCGACATTATAATTGAATTGTCTGACAACTCTCCTGAAAACAAATCACTTGTCAATAAAATTGCAAACAGCGGTAAAAGGATTGAAGACATCAGATTTAATATGGTTACCGGAAGAGTTGAATTTTTTATCAGGGATACTCCGAAATTGCTGCCTGTAACCAAATTGACAATTGACGCTGTAACAGCCGCAAGGATTGATACTGAAAATAAAAATACAAACTTCTTTCTTTTAAAAATTTTGTAGGTTTCATTCATTGTACCAGCTATTATGGTGTTCATTTACATCAAGCCTCCTTATTTACTCTATCAATAAAATAATCCTCAAGGGAAACGCCTGTGTCCTTCACATCCTGAACAATGCAGATATCCACTATTCTTCCGTCTTTAATTATCAATATTTTGTCGCATAACATCTCTATTTCATGAATCAGGTGACTGGAAATAAGGAAGCTTATCATAAATTCTTTTGACAGCTGGGAGATAATTCTTCTCAGTTCCTTAGAACCCTCTATATCAAGACCGTTTGCCGGTTCGTCAAGTATTACAAGTTTGGGATTTTGATAAATTGCCATGGCAATAGCCAGCCTTTGCTTCATTCCCAAAGAAAAGTTCTTTACTTTATCTTTCTTATACTTGGAAAGCCCTGTTATCTGGAGCACAACATCAATTCTTTCAGGGTCAACATCATTATAAAACCTTGATACCAGCTTAAGATTGTCATAACAACTCATACTGCCTATTACTGAAGGTGTCTCGATAAGACACCCTACACCTCTTATAGCGTCCTCAAAGTTTTCTGAAAGATCATACCCGCATATTCTTACTACTCCCTTATCAATCCTTACAAGACCTGTGACGGACTTCATTATAGTGGTTTTACCAGATCCGTTTGGTCCAAGTAAGCCAACCACTTCCCCAGGACTTATTTCAAAATTGATATTTCCAATACCTCTGCCGTTTCTATATTTTTTGTGGAGGTCTTTAACTTCCAATATTTTTCCCATAATTATATTCACCCCGTTTTTAAGTTTAATCCAGGTTATTGGCGGATGTTCACATACAAGTGAGCATCCGCAATAGATTATTACTTTAAATAATGCTTCCTGAACTATCTTTTATGGCCTATTACATCCTGAGAAATTTCCTTCACTGTTTTACCTGCCAAATCAATTGTATCTACATTTGTTGAGTTAATATTGTTTACATCGAGGCTAAGCTTCAATTCCTGATCATGGACCTGTTTCGCCTCATCTTTACCTGTAATATCAAACTCTAAATCCAATCCCTTTATTGTGTTATCCTTATCTACAACTATCTGCACCTCCACCTTTTCTGCCTGGACATCATAAGTAAGCTCAGGAATCGTACAGTCATCCGGATTTATACCGAGGATTTTATGGAATTCACCCTGCTTGTCGGTTTCACATGACTTGTCGTTCTTTACAGCCAGTATCAAATTGACTAAAGAAGGTATTTCATTCTTATCAAGATCGATACCTATCTCTTTATCACCGTTATCAAGTTTTTTCATTGTTACCTGCTTCTTAAGGTCTCCAACCAGAGTATCCATTATCTTTTCTCCAATTGCCTCCAACTGCGGATTTTCATGTGGGTTTTTATAGTTCTCGCTTCTTGAGTGCCTCTTTCCTTTAAATTCATCATTGCACTCAACCTTGTTGTATACACTTGAAGCATCATCCTTAAAGACTATCTGCTTGTCACTGCCATAGATAGTATATTTCTTGTTCACCTTATCAGAACTGATTGCAATGTTTCCGCTAAATAAGTGTTCCTTTCCATCAGCCTTAAAAGTTGAGCTGATGTTTACCATTTCCTTGTTGTTATCACTGACTGATCCTGCAACAGTAAATGTGGCATTCTCTATCTTGTGTGAATTCTTAAATGCTGCCTTCAGTGCGTCATAACCACTGGGTCCGTCAGCTATACTCATAACTGTTGAAGTTATGAGCAGGGAACCTCCAACGACCAACCCAATTCCTGTTCTAAATAATTTTTTGTTCATTTCTCGTTTCCTCCTCGTTAATTTGATTGTAAAAATCAATTGATCTTCACTTGCTACACTCTTATATTAGCAACCGGAAATTAAATGGCTATAAAAGAAAAATTAAAAGAAAATAAAAAAGTATTAAAAAAGTATTAACTTTTACACATTGACACTCTCCCTTAACATATGTTACTATTAACACATGTTAAAACCATAAAGAATTGAGGTGCTGTAATGTCCATTAAGTACGCGATACTGGGATTACTAAGCTGGAAGCCTTTTAGCGGGTATGATATGAAAAAAGTATTTGAAGAGTCTTCAACCATGTATTGGTCAGGCAACAACAACCAAATATATAAATCATTGCTCCAATTAACTGATGAAGGCCTTGTAACAAACCAAGTCCAGCATCAGGAAAGCTCTCCCTCAAAAAAACTGTACTCCATAACGAAGGAAGGTCTGGCAGAATTAAAGGAATGGGTGCTTTCTTCCCCTGAAATACCTGAGTTGAAAAACACTTTCCTTGTCCAACTGTCTTGGGCCTATCAGCTTAATGATGAGGAACTTAATCATATTATTACAAATTATGAAAACAATATTAAAATGCAGCTTGTGCTTCAACAGGAAAAAATACGCCGAGGAATAAACTCGCCTAAGAGAAACCAACGAGAAACAATTATATGGGATATAATCAATGAAAATGTAACGGCATTTTATAAAAACGAAGTTACTTGGATTCAAAATATCCGGAAAGAACTGTTTGGAAACGAACTAAATAAGGAGTCGAATAATATGGAATGGAATTGTGTTGATAAAGATAGTAAAAAATATGTTGAATTCCTGTCAGCCATAAACCCTTTGGGCAGTGAGCAAGATGCATTGGACCTTATCGCTTTGTGCGGTGAAAATGATACCAATTTGCTTATGCTCCATGGAAATGTCCTTTCAGAAGATTTTTTCAAACTTAAAACAAAAGTTGCCGGAGATATGATGCAAAAGTTTGTAAATTATCATATGAAGGTGGCATTAGTCCTGCCCAATGACTCTACATCCAAGGGCAGATTTAAGGAAATGGTCTCTGAATCAAACAAAGGAAGCCAATTCAGGGTTTTTATCGATAGGGAGGATGCAGAAGTCTGGCTGCTACAGCTTTAACTCTTATAATTTTCCACTTTGAACAAGCTAGAGTTATATATATAATATCCTTATGAGCTCATTAGTCAAGGGTTGTGAATATATCTATATTGAAGTCAGAGGGGTAGCCGTATGAATCACATTAAGCTTCCGAACCTTCCCGAGGGAAAAGTAAAAGGTATCCTTATTGATGGAAGGGTAAGCAAAAAAATCGCTGATAGCCTGCTGAAAATGGAAATACTGACTTTTAAAACAGAACGACTGACTCAAATGTATGAAGCTGTATCATACCATACTGATATAATGCTGCACCATATAGGCGGTAACAGGATAGTCTATGCACCGGGTATAAGCAGTAAGCTCCTGAACAGTCTGACAAGCCTTGGCTTCCATATGGTAAGGGGAGAAACAGTCCTATCCTCCCAATACCCTGGAAATATAGCGTATAATGCTGCCAGAGTAGGCAATTATGTCATCCATAATCTAAAATATACCGATAAAGTTTTAAAAATGGAGCTGGAAAATGAGTGTGTTGAATTCATTGATGTTAAACAGGGATATTCCAAGTGCTCTGTTTGTGTAATCGATAAGACTGCAATAATTACCTCTGACAAGGGAATTAAAGAAGCAGCCTCAAAAAAAGGTATTGATGTTTTACTTATTGAGCCTGATGAGAACATTGTATTGCCAGGCCTTAACATGGGATTCATAGGCGGGTGTACGGGCAAAATAGCAAAAGACAAGCTGGTAGTCTCAGGAGACCTCACAAAGCTCAAGTCATTTGTGGATATTGTTAGGTTTTCCAACAGTCATGGAGTAAAAGTTGTAAGTCTTTCAGACGAGAAGCCTGTTGATGTGGGTTCTATAATTCCTGTTTTTGAAAGCTGTGCAATGTAGAGATTAAATTTAAATACTCCAAATCAAAAAAACCGTGCTGTATAACACTTTTACCTGTTTTACAGCACGGTATCTCACTAATAAAATTTCTATTCAGACAGCCTTTTAAAAACGAAATATGAATAAACAATAGGATATATGCCGATTACAGGAATTATAGCAATATAGGCAATCACAGGAACTATACCGGGAATTAACCCGAGTATTACCATAAGTATGCCTGCTGCAAACCACAGCATGCCGGTTATACGATGCACCGCAAACCATACCTCTTCACTTGCCAGAGTCCATGGAGTCTTGATACCTGCAAAGTAGTTCTGCTTTAGTTTGGGCATAACATTTCCCAAAACTGCAATTAAAACTCCTACCATGATTTTTATAAATGTATCCATCCTAAACATACTATATCCTAATGATGTAAAAAGCATATAAAGGTTTATACATACAAGTACAACTACCGTACATAGCCTTATGGCATAGTACGAATTGCCGAACAGCTTATAATTGGCCCTTTTGGGATCTATTCTGGGCAAAACGCCCATTAGAACAGGCATGGCAAGTATTATAAGAGGGAGTATAAATGCCCCTGGAAACTTATCACTCATCCTGTCAACCTGACCTTCCATGTTCCAGTGCATGGGTATCTTTTGAGGCAGCTTTTCGTAAAAAACAATTGTCAATATCATAGGTATAAGTGCCAATACCCATATAATAATTATTTTCCATTTTTCTATTTTCATTTTTCATCACCTCTTAAGTTTAAAAACCAACCTAATATATCCTCAATCACAGATGAATTTAGTTCATAGTATATAAATTTACCTTCTTTTCTGTCAATGATAAGACCCGCATCTTTTAAAACCGAAAGGTGATGCGACACGGTAGGCTGCGTCATTGAAAAACGTGCAGCTATATCTCCAGCAGTCATCCTTCCCTGTTTAAGCATATTCATAATTTCACGTCTGGTGGCATCTGAAAGTGCCTTAAATGTTTCCTGTATTCCCATATCACAACCACTTTCATTTAGATATCCATCTATATATTATTATAATACTCCCCCGTAAGATTATTGTCAATATACATTTAGATAATTATCTAAATATCTTCGATTGCATAATTATTCAATTATACCGGATCTATACTACCTCTATTTTAGGTGCTTCAAGCAATTTGGCAAGCCTTCCTTCGTATCTGAATACCAAATCTTCCTCTTGTACTTCTTCTCCTGCATATGCCCTTAATATAAAAGGCAGTAGTATTATATCTATGCACTTGAAGTCATATCCCTCTTTATTCACAAACCGCCTTATGTATCCGCCCGAATTTGGAATATACCTTAGCAAAAACACTTCTTGCCTTAGGCTGATACCTTCCTTTTCTTTATCATCCAGTAAAGCCTGAACTTTTTCTGAAACTTCTTTCCTTTCTTCTTCAAAGTCCCAATGAGAAAGATCAAATACTATCTCGTCGTTTGAATAAAACACCACAGAATCTTTAGGCATGAACTCAAGTAGTCTTGTCAACACCCCGTCCATGAGATATTTCTCATATGTTACTTGCCTCTTGGGATTAAGATTGCCAAATACCACCTGGCGAATATACTTGCTGGATTTGAAGTACTCATGCTCGGTAAACATGCTCATAAATTCCTCGTAAGTGGCTTTGCCACCGACAATTTCACGGTCATAATGCATTAGGGCAGTGAAATTGGCTTTTCTCATATCTATACTAAGAAAATACTTGCCATCAAAGGTCTGCTTAAAAATATCCTTTGAGCAATATCCTGTATTTTTAATTGCGTACTTATTAAAATCATCTGTAAAAGCAAAACGATTCATAGCTTCGTTTGATTGCAAATACGAGATAACGTCATCCTTTAGCTTATTGTACGCCTCAAAGTAGCTTTGTTCCGATTGGAACTTGTTCAATGTATCTAAAAATAACTGGTATCTTTCCAGGGTTTCAAAGGCAGAATCATACAGTTTCAACCTACTTTTGAAGTATGGTTCTTCAAACAATCTGATTGGTATGCTCATATATATAATATAATTTACCTTAAGCTTAGGAGGCTCACTATGAAGAAACATTTTTTATTATTGCTAATGATATTCCTGATAACCGTTATATCGGTATCATGCAGTCCAGCTCCATTGGAAGACGCCTCAGAAAGTTACAATCAACCGGAACCTTCAGTAGATACAATTGTAGATACATCAAAAAAGGCATATGAAGAAGTCCCGGAAGATTATAACAAGATATTTGAATTGGACCTGTTCTCTGATAAGACCATATATAAAACTACTGAAAACAAATTGTATAGCTACGATTATGTAAAAAGCGGAGGTTATTCGGCAGATGACCCAAAAGCAGACTTTTGGAAAGCATTTTATAATGAGAAAGATTTGTACCTGCCTGAAGGTGACTACACAATAACAGTTGGAGGTGCCTTCTCTTTAACTGATAAAGGTGGAAATTCCAATCTAACTAAGAAAATAAACATTACAGTGGTCAAATAGAAAGGTCAATGTGCTGGATTGTACCCACAGTATTATCCTCTTTAACAAAAATGCCCGTTTTTTGCAGCTGTCCATTAGAGGTCCCTTCTGCATTTTTAAAATTGAATTGTGTAGAAATATTGCCTAAATAAATAGCCCCAATCCCCTTTTCACCCAGGGCAAAAAGTGTATCCTTCCCGTTTTCGTCCTTTGTCCAGATTCTAAGTTTATCAAAAATAGGGTCATTCTCATCAATCCAGTTGTTGTTATCCGCATCGTACATTGAAAGATCCTTGAAACCATCACCGCTCTGAGGGCCGAACAACTCTCTTCCATTATTAATTATCCCATCGTTGTTTTGGTCAAAAGCCAAAAAACCACTTCCCCTTGACAGAAAAGAAATCTGATCGGATTTGCCATCGGAATCAATGTCAAAGCTGAATTTTCTATCTGTCAAGTTGGGTGTTGTTCCAGAGTAGTTTATAACAAGAGGATCCACCTTGCGTGTTTCCACCGCACGCATATTTATGCTCCTGCTTTGGGAAAACTCTCTACTCATCGATAATGAGACCTGAAAGTTTATTTCCTTTCCATCCAATGTTTTGATTGTCCCACTTGACTTAAACTCCATTTTTTCCTGTTCTGAATAAGCTTCATTCATCTTATACTCCATTTCCAAATTTTTTCGGGGAGAAATGAGAGAAGGATGAATACTGATTTTCTGATCCGGTTTCTTTAAATTTGC
Organism: Pseudobacteroides sp.; assembly: GCF_036567765.1. NCBI lineage: Bacteria > Bacillati > Bacillota > Clostridia > Eubacteriales > Oscillospiraceae > Pseudobacteroides > Pseudobacteroides sp. Next base: position 25,108 of record NZ_DATCTU010000084.1, on the reverse strand, counting down.
TGCTTCAGGTATTTTGAGTTTGATCTTTTTCCCTAAAAGTATTTCAAACATTGTCTCTACCAGTTCAATCTTTTGCTTATCTTTTTCACTTAATGCAAAGGAAAGATCGCTATCCAATTCCAGTTGACCGTTAGCTCCGTTAACAGAAGCCTCAGCCCCTTCCTTGGATAGATCAACTGTTACTCCAGGTGAGTTCTTTAATGAATTCGGAGATAAATTTTGAGAGTTTGCTATATTTTGAGAACCTAACCGAATGTTTAGACTTTCTTCCTTTGTATAAGCCTGTACAACAGAATGTGTACTGCTCATGGAAATACTTGAATTTCCTATTTTCATAATATATCGCCTCCCTGCAATATAAACACATAACAAATTCAAATGCAGAATTTGTTATACCATAGCTTGATTGCTAATATTAGATTACGTCTTATGTTGGAAATAATGAGAATAATATTGTTTTAATTAGAAGTTGCTTCTAATGCAGATAGTTTGAGAAATCCTTTGAATTGTTGTATTAATTATATCGGCAACAGTTTACCAAAATCTTATACAATTCTTATGACCTCTTTTATTCCTTGGACTTGAAGGCAGTAGTTATTATAGCATCACAAGGAGCTACACCTACTGTGGTTCAAATCAAAGACATAGACGGCTATAATGCTTTTTTATCTGATGGAAAAGAAACCTATAGAATAGGTAATTTGGGATTGTCAGATATCAGTAGTATAAATATCTCTGAAAAAGATGTAAATTTTGACGGTACTAATGAAATCATCCTATATTCAGGTTTAATTCATAGCAGGACTATAATTATAGAATTCAATCATGATGCACAAAGATGGGAAGAATGGCTGCAAACCGGGATTATAGATTATATAGACTTTGAAAACAATGGGGTAAAAACACTAGCAACGACAGCAACAGGATCAATCGCACCATTGGCTAACATCCATATATGGAATAAAAATCACTTCGATACAATATGTGTAAGTCAAATGCTAGGGTATAAACGAATGGCAATCTTAAAAAAGGATAATAAGGTTTATTTTAATCCGGATATGGTAACGCCAATCGAGAAAAAGAAAGTTTATGAGTTGAAAAACGGGGCGATCAAAGAAGTTGAAGGGGTTAACCTTTATGAAAATACGCAGTAGCGGCCTGATATAGAGTACATTTTACAAATTCGTTACACCGTGTTTATTACTATTTTATATAGGTATCATATAATGTTGCCATGAAACTAAATTCTCCATGTTTATTAATTTTTACGGAGGCAATTTATGAGAAAAGCAATATTATTTGTGCTGTGTGTAATCATCCTTTTGCCAACACAAGGCTGCAATAAAGGGACAGGCTTATCCTCAGAATCCTATCCTACCAAGTCTAATGAATTAGAATCAGAGACAAACTATACTACTAAGTCTTTAGCTACACCCATGCCTTCAGTACCTTCCATCCCCTCACCCACACCCCTTAACATACCAAAGATAAATTGCACCAGCGATAAAGACAATGACGGTATAAATGATTTGGATGACATAGTAGAGGGTGCACGAAAAGACGCCCAAAACATGCCCGTTTATAAGAGTGAGTATTACAGGGGAGGCTACCCGCCTGACAGTGAAGGAGTTTGTACCGATGTAATATGGCGGGCTTTTAAAAATGCAGGGTACAACTTAAAGGTAATGGTCGATAAAGATATAAAAAACAACAAAAGGCAATATCCCGCTGTTGAAAAAAAGCCTGACCCCAATATCGACTTCAGAAGAGTAAGAAATTTGAGGGTATTTTTCAATAAGTATGCCGACAAGCTAAGCCTCGAGATTAGGCCAAACGACATTAAAAACTTGCAAGAATGGCAGGGTGGAGATATCATAACCTTTTCCTCACCTGAACATATTGCTATAGTTTCCGATAAAAGAAGGGCTGACGGCATCCCCTACCTTATACATAACGCAGGTCCCTATACAATGGAGGTAGACAATCTTATGAACTGGATATCCACAATTTCAGGGCACTTTAGGTTTCCAGCTTCCGAAGACCGTTAAATTATTGTGACTGGTGGGTATGCGTGTATATACCTGATTTTATTGACCTGAATAGGTATTATTGATACTATAATACTAAGTATTTTATTATCTAGAAGGTGATTATTATGAATACAAAACAAACATATGAAACAGGACTATTGTATCACCATTATGCAAATACAGCATATCCCTTGACACCAAAATCTTTCATGCAATACCGTATTAATGATTCGTCTCAAATTCAGGATTTTCTCACATCCGAATGGGCAAAAACAGATGAATTGAGCCTTTATGTGCACATTCCCTTTTGCAAGGTCAGGTGTAAGTTTTGTGAATATGCTGTCCTAGAAGACACGAACACGTGTACAGAGGATTTGTATGTCTCACTGCTTCTTAAAGAAATCCAAATGTATAAGACCATATTAAAGGGCAAAAAAATTGTGGGGTATGATATTGGAGGCGGAACCCCGACAAAACTATCGGTAGAAAATTTAAAGAAGGTAACTGAAGCTGTTAAAAGCTCGTTTGATATTCAGGATAACGTTGTTTTCAGTATTGAAACAACGCCTGTAATTGCCGCAAAAGAGCCTGAAAAAATTTCAGATGTTTATAAATTGGGATACAAAAGAATCAGCATGGGTATCCAAACAGTTTCTGAGAAGCTTTTAAACGAGTTGGGAAGAGAAGGAACTGTCCATATATACGAAGAAGCCACTCAAAATATCAGAAAGGCAGGATTCAAGCAGTTCAACATTGATCTTATGTACGGTTTTTTGCACCAGACCAATGAGGAGTTCGAAATCACAATACGTTATGCCATCTCATTAAATCCTGAATACATCACACTTTACCGCAATCGTTACAAAGGCACCAAATTGGAAAAAGAAGCTGAAGGTGTGTCGTTATATAAGATAATTTGCCAGTATCGTCTGGCATACAAGATACTTTTAGAAAGCGGTTATCTGGCAAATCCGGGAAAGAATACATTCACCAGGGTACAAGATGACTACGGAACAAGCGACTACCTTACAAAGCGTGTTATATATGGAACACCCTATGTAGGAATTGGTCTAGGGGCCCAGTCCTTTGGAACGGATTATCTGGCATACAACGAAGGAGCAGCGAACAAGCAGCTTACTAAATATCAGCAAAAAATAGAAAACAATCAGTTTCCCATTCAGGACATTTACAGGCTGCCAAAGGAAGAATCCATAGCAAAAATGGTGTCAGTTGCTTTTTACTTTGGCTTTGTGGATGTGGAGGCTTTTAGCAAAAGATTTGATATGGCCTTCTTGGAGCATTTCAAGGATGAGGTTGAGTTCCTTACTCAAAAAGGATTAATGGAGTTAAAGGAAAACAGGCTATACCTTACAGAACGAGGAGCTGACTATATCAACGGCATTATTCCCCTATTTTATTCCCAAAGGTCTAAGACTGAGTTATACCAACTTTTTAAAAACACCCCAAAACGTTCTGATGGTGAAGAAGAATTTTTAAAGTCATACAAAATAGAAAACTATGATAGACCTTCTCTTGCAACAGATATAGTAGTCTTTTCCCCCAACAATAGAGTGGAAAATGATTCTGGAAGTATACCTGCAAATGGACTTTCAGTTCTTATGATAAGGCGTGGCGAACATCCATACATGAGCGATTGGGCTTTGCCCGGCGGGTTTGTAAAACCCGGTGAGTCTGCAGAACAGGCTGCATACCGTGAGTTGAAGGAAGAGACAGGGATATCCCAAATTTCTTTTTCACAGCTTCATCTGTTCAGCGAGCCTAAGCGTGATCCCAGAGGTTGGATTGTATCATGCTCCTTCATTGCCTTGGCAGAGGAAAGAAATGTTTCTCTTCAATTCGGCGAGGATGCCATTGATGCTCAGTGGTTCGATGTGCAATTCCTCAAGCTGGATTCAACTAAAGAGGAAGTAGAGGCCAAAGACAAATATAAAGAGCAATATAATCTTGTGCTTGCAGGCGAAGCGGCAACCCTCACTGCCAAAGTAGAAATGACCACAACTGTTTCTCTTATCGGCAAAAGTGTGGAGTGTAACATTCTGGGTAACAACGGGATAGCCTTTGACCATGCTGAAATAATCGCGTATGCACTTAGCAGGCTGTATAGACAACCCTAGCAACATTGATGATGCGGGTGAATACTGGAGCAGTATCAGAGAGTTTTTATCGGAGCAAAAATAATATATTTGATAATAACAAAGGAAAATCAAATGAAAACATTATTCTCTTTTTTATTGACTGCATATATATGTATAACCGGAACAGTTATATATGGAAACGAGGTTTACAATATGAGTAGCCTGACTGCCCTTTTTGACAAGCTGAACTCGTCAAACGGTTCAAAGCAGATAATTGTTGTGTCCAATGAAAAAGAAAGTCAATACAAAGCTACCGTAGAAGCATATGAAAAAACATTTTCAGGGTGGGTAAAATGCTTCCCTTCAATGAGTGCCGTTATTGGGAGCAAAGGATTTAGTACAAAGAAGGTGGAAGGTGATCTCAAATCTCCTGCTGGAATTTTCCGAACAGGAATAGCATTTGGTACACCAAATACTCCTTCCATTACAAAACTATATTATAAAAATACCACAAATAATGATTACTGGATAGACGATGTGTCATCTCCAGATTACAACACATGGGTAAATTTTTCAGGTAATCCCCATAGCAGATGGAAATCCTTTGAACGGCTAAAAATTACTGAATATAAGTACGCATTTGTAATTGAATATAATATGAGCCCGATAATCAAGGGAAATGGAAGTGCTATCTTTTTCCATATATGGAAAGGCTCAAATATCAGTACCAGCGGATGCACAGCTGTTTCAGAAACTAACATGCTAAAGCTTTTAGGATGGCTTAACCCCGACAAAAACCCGCTAATCATTCAAGGAACCAAATCTATGCTGGCAAAGATGTCCGATGATTCAAATGATAATATATTATATCCAATAAAGGTTAAGGTAAATGAAGAAGAAATAAGTTTTGACGTCCACCCTAGGGTTGTAAATGACAGGACACTTATACCGGTAAGATCAGTTTTCCAAGGTCTTGGTGCAAAGGTTTCATGGGATGAATCTACAAGAACTATTACAATTATAAAGGGTTCCACCAAAATTGAACTAGCATCTGGGAACAAATGGGCGTATGTTGGAGAAAAACAAGTTCCTCTTGATGTTCCTGTATCCATTATTAACGGCAGGACCATGATACCTTTAAGGTTTATAGCCGAGGAACTTGGCCTAAATGTCAAATGGGACGGTGCCCTAAGAACAGTGTTCATAAACAACACCCCTCTGTAAACATTTAACTGGTTATTACAAAAGTAATATTTGCCGATAAATATTATATAAAAGACTCTTAACCAGATCAAATATTTACGGAGATGTTTACAATGTCTAGAAGAATAAATATCGGCGTAATTACCAGGTTAGCTGAAGGCAGCTATCATGGTGCTCTTGTTAATGCAATTAACAATGTAATACAAAATAGTAATGCAAATCTAGTAATCATAAATACGTTTATGCTTACTAGATTTTGTTCTGTTCGCGGCGAAGACCCTGGCTATTATTATTTGGCATCTAGCCATGTAGATGGCTGGATTGTACTTGAGGGTAGTGCAAGCAATGGATATATAGACGTCATTAGACGAACGGGGAAACCATTGGTTTTGGTCAGCTTTCAGCCGGATAATTATGAAGATTGTTGCGTTATTCAAGAAGACAGCCGTTATGGTGCTGAAATCATTACCAAGCACCTTATAGAGCATGGTCATAAAAAAATTGCTTTTTTAGGCTGCTCAAATCTTTATGATATGGTTGAAAGATTTAAAGGGTATAAGTCAGCACTCGAAAAAAGCGGTTTGAATTTTGACCCTAATTTGGTTATTGACAGCAGCATTGCCCACACGCCCTATGGTAAGAATGCAATGCTGGAGAAACTAAAGGAAGGATATGAGTTTACAGGGCTTTTTGCTGCTAACGATTTTATGGCTTTTGGTGCTATTGAAGCATTGAGAGAGTTTGGCCTTAGAGTACCTGAAGATGTAGCTGTTATTGGGTATGATGATTGTTTTCATGCAAGGAAATTTTCTCCCAGCTTATCAAGCATGCATCAGAACCTTGATAGAATAGGCACATTAGCCGTTGAAACAGTTATTAAAGCAATAACAAAAGGAACCCTTCCAAAAGAAACCCTTTTTGTGAGGTCAAGCCTTATTTTAAGAAAGTCCTGCGGTTGTAGTGTAAATAGCGATGACATAGAATATCCAAATGAGTCTACACTGGAGTTAAAGAATAAAATAATTCAATCCCTTGAAGAATCAGTAGGTAATAACTATATAATGGCATCGGAACTTATACCTGCTGATATTGATAAATTAGAGAAAATCATGCCACACGTTGCTTCAAATTTCCAATTCCAGTGTATAGGCTATTGGGTCGAAAGTCCGGAGGGTCATAAAGACCTTTTAATCCAGCACATAGTTGGTGAGAACTCCGAAATAATCCTCAACAAAAAAATAAACTGTGTCCCTGAAAACTTCCCCCCAAATGAATTTTTGTCACTTATTAACAATCCTTCCAGCCATGTTATCTGGTTATTACCCATATCAACCTTGACAAAGGATTGGTGCATAATATCATATATAGCTCCGTTCAACTACATAAGCACACTGCTTGCATACGGCAGTTCCGTAACCATGTACAATCTAATAGGCATATTTCTTGACCGTGAAATGGCAAATACTGAACTGAAAAGCACTCTTGAGAAATTAAAGGAAACTCTTGAAACACTAAGAAAAACTCAGGGACAGCTTGTTCATTCCGAAAAAATGGCTTCCCTTGGAGGTCTGGTTGCAGGAGTAGCACATGAGATAAACACTCCTATTGGAGTAAGTGTCACCGCAGCATCATTTATTCAGGAACACTCTGACAAGCTGAAAGAGCAATTTATTTCAGGTAAGCTGAAACGCCATGATATGGAAAACTTCTTTAAAATATTGGATGAGACCAACAGCATACTTGTATCAAACTTAAAGAAGGCATCCAATTTAATAGACAGCTTCAAACAAATTGCAGTGGACCAGTCGACAGAGGTTAAACGATGGTTTAAAGCAGGAATATACATTAAGCAAATTCTCATAAGCTTAAGATCAAGACTAATTGACAACAATCTTGAAATAAAATTTGAATGCAAAAATGAGTTTGAAATTTATAATTACCCCGGCGGGTTATTTAAAGTTATAACAAACTTGGTGGACAACTCAATTATGCATGCTTATAACAAGGGTGACAAGGGGACAATTCTAATAAGGTTACTCAAGGAAAATGATATTTTAAATATTATTTATTCTGATGATGGTAAAGGCATGGAAAAGTCTGTGCTCGATAAAATATTCGATCCCTTTTATACAACTAAAAGGGGTGAGGGTGGAACCGGTCTAGGACTTAATATAGTTTATAATATTGTTACAGGGGAGTATGGGGGCACTATAGAGTGTAAAAGTGAACCTGGAAAAGGATGTATGTTTATTATAAGGATCCCGTCAGGTGTTGAGTGAAAGTGCTTGCAAAATTTGATTTTAACAGTAGCAGCTGCAGATTTTGAATAAAGTCTGCAGCTGCTACTTGTTTTCTATGACGCAGATGTACCTATCCCGCCAATAGCTTTATCTTCCAAATCAAATTTTGTAACTCAATCAATCATATTTCATATAATAATGTGAGAATGATTATTTTGCTGTGAAATTAAAAACACAGGTATAATATGGTAGTTATTGCATGTACCTAGTGCTGCATACAACATATTTCTTAGACATATACTACACATGAAGGGATGTGAAGTTGATGCAGTTTCTCAGTATTGGAGTTAACAAAGATACCGAAGATGTAATAGAAGGAATAAAAAACGAGTTGGAAAAAAACAAAACTAACCATTTTAAATACTCCATTCAAAACGAAGTTAATTCCAATGGCTCAAATTATATAGTTTGTAGTTATAATAGCGATAGAAATGCAGATAATGCGGATAACCCGGATACCGTAAAGAAAGCCCTTGTTTTAAACATATCGAATGCACTTGCGGATTATATAATAAAAAAATATGAGGAAAAACTAATAATTAGAACAATCAGCAGTAATTATTGTTATTTTAATTCTGTTGAAAAAAAAGAAATATTAACCTTAGCAAAAAAGATCATTAACTCTGATGATAATACCCTTTTAAGCAGCTTGTTTCATATAAGAAGGCATAATCTTATAGTCAAAAAGCTTTTAGACTACTTCGACAACTCCAATAGCATAATACTGGACGGCTTTGTTAATTTCAGGCTTAAGGATTATATAAAAGATCTTGAAGAAGTGGTTGATAAGGCTGTAGATGACTATCTTATGGTTCGTGAATATAATGAGTTTATCAGGCTTTTGAGGTATTTCGTAGATATTCAGAATCCTAAGTTCAACCTGATTCATGTGGTTACAAGCTTTGATAACAAATACATGTTATTGGATGAAACGAAAAGAGAAATAACAAACGAATGTATACGTGAGTTTGTAAATGAAATCTCACTAGGTGAGATAAACTATGATGATTTACTTGTAAGCTCACTTATAACACTTGCACCAAGAAAGATAGTGATACATGGGACTGTCCACTTTAAAAACAAAGAGCTTTTAGAAACTATAAAGAACGTTTTTTATGGTAAAGTTACAATATGCAGCACCTGCGAAATTTGCGAAATTAACATGGCAAAATCCAACAATAAAAGCGAACCTATAAACATGAAAAACTAATAAAGGGACAAAAATCCAAAAATTTCATCATTTATTTTTCATATATATATTGACAAGTTAATTTCTAATGATACAATATATTGTGTAATGAAAAACCAGCAGGAAATATTGCCCAACACACTTGTATTATATTTATTTTTATATATTTATACAAAAGACAATATTTTGGAATTACTAATGACGAAAACGTGAAATAACAAATGAAGAATTATCCGGGGGAAGAAAAGAGAGAGTACGCACTCTCTTTTTCCCATTTATACCACTTTTAATCATATATTTTGTCAATTATAAAAATACATATTTTAAAGGGGGAGCGAATGAGTATAGGAATTGAAACAGCACGCCAGAAGCTTATAACAAGTTATGGAGTCGATGTAGACAAGTATTCCAGTGATGAAATGGTAGATGATATTTCAGAAAATTTAGAGGGCATCCTATCTTTTAGCTTTACCACAATACTTCCTATAGTAATTACAGGCATACTTTCCATAGCATCCACTGTCGCTTTATGGTTTGCCTATAATTCGCCAATATTTTGCATATTATTTTTTATCTTTTCAATTCCGATTTTTTTCCTTGGTGCAGGTACATTAGGACTCTCTTTCGCAGCTGAAAATTTATATAACGGGATTAGCTTTATATTGGGCTTTACTGCAAATATTACACGTGACATTCGAAAAGGAAAAAACAGCCAGGCTAATACCAATTCTAAAGACTTAACGGTCCTTGTTCTTTACGGAATTGTTTTTCCTATAGTTAAAAAAATTATAAGAAACACCTTTTTAGGAGGCATACTTTATTTTATTATTGAGAAGGCTGTAAATAGAGGCTCAAGTACAATTAACGATGGACTCGATACACAATCACCTGAGCTGGCTGAAAACGCATCGGCTGAAGATACATCAGGTGATAATTCCAAGAAAAGCCTGTTTAAAGTTTCCAATAATGTAAAAACAATTTCAAAGCTCGCCCTTAAGTCTACCATCACATTTCTGAAGGTATTGGGTATTATATTTACTGTGATAGGTTTGATACTAATAGCTTTACTGTTTTTGGTACATTCCATATTGTAAACTCTGTTAATTTAATAACATTTATGGTATACTACTAATGCAATATACGGCTATTTTCGGAGGTACAAGTTGAGAGTTGTAGCTTTTATCGGACCAAGCGGTACAGGAAAAAGCCACAGAGCAACCTGGGTTGCAAAAGAACGTGGCATTGATTTTATAATAGATGATGGAATTTTAATCCGTGGAAATCGCATTGTGGCAGGTCGTTCTGCTAAAAGGGAGGCCACAAAGATAGCCTCTGTTAAGTGTGCTCTGTTTCATAGTGATGACCATGCATATGACGTGAAGCGTGCCATAGAACTGTACAAACCAGCTGCAATGCTTATTCTGGGTACATCTGAGGGCATGGTTGAAAAAATAGCAAGCAGACTAGAAGTTGGACCCATAAACGAGAAGGTTTACATAACAGACGTAGCCAGCGAGTTTGAAATAAATCAGGCAAGATCTACAAGAATGCAGCAGGGAAAACATGTTATACCGGTTCCTACCTTTGAGATAAAGAAGGACTTTTCGGGTTACTTTCTTGATCCTCTTCAGATCTTTAAAAGAAAGGGCAAGGGCAGCTATCAGCTTGTAGGGGAAAAATCCGTTGTACGTCCCACATTCAGCTATCTTGGCAAATATACAATATCTGATTACACAGTTTATCAGATAATAGAGCATGTGGTTTCAAAGATAGAAGGGGTTAGCAGGATTTCACGATTCCGTGCTGAAAATCACCCTGACGGTATATATATAGAAATGGATCTAATACTCATTTATGGATATATAATAAGGCCTCTTTTAAGAAAGGTTCAAGAAGATGTCAGCGAAGAAGTCGAAAGACTCACAGCCCTAAATATAAAGGCTCTTAACCTTGTGGCTAAAAGCCTTGTCATTGATCCTAATAAAGTCAGGAATAAGATAGAAAAGTAACATTTTAATCCTTTTATTAAGAAAAATCGCAGAAGCCTACGATCTTCTGAATGCTCCTTGGAACAGCATCTTTCGAGTTTCCCCAAGGGGCATCGTTATTTCTGTAGTCGAACTTTTTGGTAAACCAGCTGACTTCCTCCTTTATCCTTTCCAGGTTTTCCAACTGAAGTTCCATAAGGTTTGCTACAAAAACAGCTGTTTCTTTGGCATTTAAGAACTTTTTAGTGCCTTCCAAAAGGTCTTTAAGGTGCTTTAAACAAAATCCCTTCTTGCTATTAAACAGTACCTTAAAATCACTTTCTTTAAACCAGAGATATAGTATGACATCTATATACCTTTCCATAGTATGGTCAAGCTTTCCGCAAACAGTGCACTTTCCTTCCAGTTCATTTAAAACCTCCAGAAGGCTATCCACCATTTTGTCGGTATCGGTTTTCTTCATTGAGACCTTGCTGGAAAGATTCTTCATCATAGACATTTCTGCATCCTTTTTCACGGCATCCTTTTTGCTCTCATATACCCTTCCGATATTATGGTTCTGCTGCGTAATATGGGTTTCTAGTATTAATCCCAACCCAAGCCTGTTTTGCTGTCTATTGTAAAGCTTCTCAAAATGTTTTCTGCAAAAACCCTTTTCATTGGTTTCAATTCGTCCCTCAGGCTCCATAAGCGACGGCCCTAATATGTAGTCAATACATTCATCCTCAAGTTTTTTTTCCAGAACACACATAGGGCACTCGCATTCAACCCCAAAGGCTTCAGTAACTGGTATTGTATAAATTTTTTCTTTCATATTGGCTCCACCTTGACATGAATTTTTGGCTGTCTATACTCTTAATTATAGGAATTTGAAAAATCAATAACACTTTTAGTCATGATCATTCATGCCTTAATATAAATAATATGATACCATGTTATTATATCAGAAAAGTATGGGAAAATATATAATAACAAATAACATGGAACTGGAGACTCACTTATGGATTATAAAGGATACACTGTCTATGAAAATAATACCGGTATAGAAATTGAAGGAGTACGCGACTTTGACCTTATGCACATTTTCGACTGCGGCCAAAGCTTCAGATGGCTAAAACAGCATGACGGAAGCTATATGGGAGTTGTGGGAGACAAGGTTTCCCGCGTGAAATTTGAGAACGAGAAGCTTCATATTTCCAATTCAAACTTCGATGACTTTATCAATATTTGGTATGATTACTTTGACCTTGGAACAGATTACGGAGAAATAAAAAAAACCCTTTGCAGTAAGGATGATGTTATGGCACAGGCAATACCCTTCGGTCAGGGCATTAGGCTTTTAAGGCAGGATATATGGGAACTTCTCATTTCATTCATAATCTCCGCAAACAATAGAATTCCCCGCATTATGAAATCTGTAGAAACCCTGTCGCAAAGCTTTGGAAGCAAAATAAGCACAGAAGAAGGTGAGTTTTACACATTTCCAAGTCCGGAGGCTCTTTCTTCCTGCCCAATAAATGAAATTGATATTTGTAAAGCCGGGTTCAGATGCAAATATATTTCACAAACTTCTAAAATGGTGAGGAATGGGGTTGTGGATTTAGACACTTTAAAAAACATGGAAACCGATAAAGCCAGGGGCGAGCTTATAAAGCTCTCAGGCGTGGGCCCTAAGGTGGCTGACTGTATTCTGCTGTTCTCCGGTACAAAATTCGATGTATTCCCAACTGATGTGTGGATAAAAAGAATACTGGAGGTTTTATATTTTAAAAGAGAGGCTACCCTTAAGGAAATAGATCAATTTTCGAAGAAACATTTCGGCAGCCTGGCTGGTTATGCTCAGCAGTACCTGTTTTTCTTTGCACGGGAAACTCGGATAAGGTAGAGTTATGGCGGAATTTTTTATTCTATATAATTTCTAGAATTTTTATATCCTTTCGAACCCTAAGGTCTAGCGTGGTTCCATCCTTAAGCTTTATTAACGGTCTGGAAATAAATTCGTTATCTATATAAAATATATGCCCCTCCAAACCATTACTTAGTTTTACATTATCACCAATATAATACATAGCTATATTGGTGATAAGAGTATAAACTGTCAGAGCATCAAATTTTTGTGAGGCGGATGATTCAAATATTTCAAAAACGCTGAATGGAGTATCTGTTCTTTTATAAACCCTGTCCAAAGTTATCATGCTGTATAAATCAGCTACAGAAATAATTTTAGCAATAAGATTTATTTTGTCTCCCTTGACTCCATTAGGATACCCGCTGCCATCTTCCCTTTCATGATGCATAAGTATACCCTTGCATACATCATCTGAAAATCCTGTTTTAGCTTTAAGAATATCATACCCGTATTGTGTATGCTTTTTTATTTCAAGAGATTCACTCTCTGTCAATGCAGTCTTCTTGTTGAGAATTCCCCGCGGAACCTTTGCCTTTCCAATATCATGCAGCAGGCCTGCTATTGTAAGCTCTTCAACCTCTTTAGAACTAAGTTTCATCCAGTTACCAATGAGGCAGCATATACTGGCTACGTTTAAACTATGGGAATACATGTAATCACCGATGGATTTTAAACTTCTTATACACCGTAAAAGATCTCCGGTGGATTTATCCGAATTTATAATAGACGCAGAAATTTCGTTAGCACTTTGCTCCAACTCAATGGAATCATCTTTAAGTACGTTACTAAACAATGTCTTGATGTTTTCAATTCTTTTTACATACTCTTTTTTGGTTTCCTTCACAGATGGTGAGTCATTAGTTGAATCTTGAGGAGAATTTTGCCCAGGATCCTGTTCACTGATTACCCAAACCATTTCGATATTGTTAATAACAAGCTTGTCTATTGTAAAATCGCTTAGAACAGTACCTTCCTTCATCAAAATAGCACCCTTATCAGTATAGATATCCTTAGACAGGATCATACCAGGTTTACATTCCTCAATTCTAGTATTATATTGTCCCATAACACACCTCCGTGTATATAATTCTTTATACTATGTTTTCGCAGTAAACAGCTTCAGATATTCCTCATATCCCGCTTCTCCCATCTCCTCCAAAGGTATAAACCTTAGAGAGGCCGAATTGATGCAATATCTAAGCCCTGTAGAGTGAGCAGGTCCATCATTGAAGACATGACCTAAATGTGAGTCCCCTTCCTTACTTCTCACCTCAGTCCTTATCATAAAGTGACTTCTGTCAGTTTTTGTTGTTATTTTGTTGTCAGATATAGGTTTTGTAAAGCTAGGCCAACCACATCCAGAATCATATTTGTCTATTGAACTGAAAAGTGGTTCTCCAGAAACAATGTCTACATAAATACCTTTACGAAAATTGTCATAGTACTCGTTATCAAACGGCGGCTCAGTACCGTTTTCCTGCGTAACCTTATATTGAATTGGAGTGAGCCTCTTTTTTAAGTCGTCGCTGGGTTTCTTAGCTTCTCCTTCCAATATGAATTCAGTCTTATCCCAAAGTTTTTTTACAGCAGCATCACGTCCCGATGCCAATCTATACCCTTTATAATGTTCAGGGTTCTTTTTATGATAATCCTGATGGTATTCCTCCGCATCATAAAACTTTTCAAATTTTATAATATTTGTTGCAATGGGCTTTGAAAACCCTGCTTTATTGTTTAAAATGTTCTTTGACTCTTCCGCTAACCTTTTCTGCTCGTCATTATGATAAAAAATTGCGGTCCTGTATTGGGTACCTCTGTCATAAAACTGCCCACCTTCGTCTAAAGGGTCTATCTGTCTCCAGAATACCTCCAGAAGCTCCTGATAACTTATCTTGCCAGGATCATACTCAACTTGAACAGCTTCATAATGACCTGTGTCTCCTCTGCATATACTTTTATAGGTTGGATTCTCCGATTGCCCCCCGGTATAACCCGACTTTACATTTGTAACACCCTCCAAGCTTTCAAAGGGCTGTACCATACACCAAAAGCATCCTCCTGCAAACGTTGCTTTTTCATTTTTACTGTCCATATTCTATCACATCCTATCGGCTGGAATTCTAACAATCATTACTATATTTATTCCACACCATAGAATTTTTATAGCACTATAACAAAACATATTTTTTTATTTATCGGCAGTAATTAATTGGACGTTAACACAATTTTCTTAAGAACCTCACCGTAACCCATTATGTTAACTTCGAATATAATGAATAGTAGAAAGGTTTGGTGATGTTATGTTCCTTAAATGCATTAACAGCATCAAACCCCAGTGTTAATCTCAATAATCTAACTATTGGTCAAATTCTTTGCATACCGAAAAAAGTATGTCCACCCGGTACCATGACCCATACAGTTGCTCAGGGAGAAACTGTATATACGATAGCACAGAGATATTATACAACCATAGATGTGCTTCTGTACATGAATCCTAACCTGAATGTAAATTCAATAAATCCAGGTGACACAATCTGTGTCCCAATAGGTGCACCTGAATAGAGCCCAAAAACTTACTGTAAAAAAGCAGAAAAACGCTGTATTTTTTCACTTCAATTCAATTTCCATTTTTTATATAATTTTATCATAGATTAAAAATTTAACACTTTTAATCTAGATTAAACGTTTAATCATTAAATAATGGATTGGAGGAACAAATATGTCTAAGCGATTGTTAAGTTTGGCACTGGTAATTTCAATTTTGCTGTCATTGGCTGCAGCGGTAAATGCATGTAATCCCTCAAAGTACAAGAAAGATAACGGCAGAAAAAAAGTAGTAATGGTAATTGCCGAAAGTAACTTTGAGGACGTGGAGTTTTATAAACCAAAGGAGATACTGGAGAATCATGGTGTTAAGGTTACCGTAGCAAGCACTACAACCAAGGCAGCAACAGGTACTAATGGAGGTACGTACAAGCCTGATATTCTGATACAAGATGTAAGGGTCCATAAATATGATGCTGTAATAGTCATCGGTGGAACTGGGATTATGAATGAGTGGGATAATCTGGAACTTAGAAGTCTTATTATAAATGCAGACAAACAAAAAAAGATTGTAGCTGCAATTTGTGCTGCTCCTCCCATTTTAGCAAGAGCGGGAATTTTGAAGGGAAAAGATGCCACTTGCTTCCCCTGGTCAGGTATCTATGATGAGCTTACAAATAACGGTGCCAACTACGTTGATTCTGAAACAGTCAGATCAGGCAACATAATAACAGGAAGAAACCCTGATGCTTCGGAGGCTTTCGGTATAAAATTGTGCGAAGCCCTGAAGGTATTGGGTAAACCCCATACCAATCAATAAACATTATTGGTTTGATTATACTTGGTTTGATTATACTTGGTTTGATTGGGTGGGAATTAAAATCCCACCCTTTTATTTGCTAAACGTTACATCAAATCTGTACGGGCTACTTCATGCTGCAATATTTATCCCTATATTCACTGGGTGTAAAACCGATATGCTTTTTAACCACTCTGCCAAAATGCGTAGTGTCGGAAAATCCGGTACGTTCTGCAATCTCCTCAATTGGCAGCATCGAGTCCCTTAACATAACACTTGCCATACATACTCTGACATTGATGATATATTTTTTAATTGTCATTCCTGTAGCTTTAAAAAAATTCTCACCTACTGTTGTTCTGTTTGTATGAAAAATATCACTTATAGTTTCCAAAGTGATTTTATCTTTGTAATTTAAGGTTATGTAAGTTATTATCTGATTAATAAAAGGATCATCTGATTGTGCAGGAGTATCCTTAAACATGCCTCGTTCCAAATACAGCCTGTATATCTGAAATAAAAGCTCAAAAAAATATGACCGGCTCCTGCAAGGCCAAAAGAAGTCATTCTGCTCATATATTTGCCGATAAATTTCCCCAAATAATATAGAAATATTTGATGCTGTACCCGGCCCTATGTGGATTAACCCATTATACTTCAAGTCCCGCTTAATGAACGGAAGAAACCAGTCCATGTCCATATGTACCGCACCATCCAAGTAGCCGTAATTACGTACATTTTCAAAATTAAAAACACCATTCACAAAGGAAGGATGGAAGTAAATGGACCTGGCCTTAATGCTATTATTGTGCTCTAAATGCACAGTCTCAGCTTCATTTAAGCAAATAATACATGGCGATGCTAGATGTAGTTGGTTACTATTAACACTTAAAACGCCGTTTCCCGATTCCATGAATGTAATGCAAAACCTTGAACTGCAGCCCATATAAGGGTTGAACTCTTCCTTATCATTGAGGTATACAGGTATTTTATAACCGATATTATTTTTTGTTCCTACACTAATCAATTCCATATATTAATTATTGATATACTTTAAAAATACATCACTAAAGTCTTCTACAACATATTTATTTCTATTTGTAACCAACCACTCAAATGAATAATCTGTAATGTCTTTAAAGTTTTGTACAACATCCTTCGATTCTGCTCTGAGTCCGCTAAACGATGATACAGCATATTGTATGCTTTGATTTGCGTAATCCAATCCTATTTTATTTTCATATGTAATGATAGAAATTTTAAATAATGCTTTATATAAATCCTTCAATTTTTCAACCTGCTTTTTATCTACATCAATTGAAAACGGTACATCTCCCATAGTGAACTTGATTTCCACATCCAAGTCTACTGTTCCAGCAGTTTCCAGAAATACATTTCTAATGGGATATAAAAAATATTCATACCTTCTCAGCATTCTTTTTTTACTTATTGCACTTTTACCATCAACATGAATCAATGCTCTATTTGTAAAGCAATACTCATCTGCCTTTGATTTAATCAAGAAGAATATTTTCTCGTCATCTTCATGAAAAACATAATCATCCGCTTCTACCTTATCAAAATCCTTTGGATCTATTATTTTTCCTATATCACTTAATCCCAATGCTTCTGATGCTATCCTTCCAAACAATTTGTACACCACCTTTAATAATTGTTTTGATTAACTATATAATATTTTAGCATTTGCACAACATAAAATCAATCAAGATCCTTAATCCAACAGGAAGACTTGCATAGATTGCTCAATAATACTTGTATCCGATTGATTACTTAATAGGATACCTTTTTCTCTTTCATTGTTGTAGACATATAAAAGTAAAAACTGCCGGTAAATAACCCAGCAGCTTTTACTTTTATATCCACAGTAAGATTTTTTATATACTATTTATCTAAAATTATCTATTTATATGCTGCTTATGAGGCTTAAAGCAATTCCTTTATAAGCTCCGCAGATGATTTTGGTGAAAGATAAGCTAGAGGAATATCAAATACAGTTTTTGCACCATACTGGCCTTCTTTACTTAGTCTATAGGTTGCTCTAGCATAAGCAACTAATACACTGGCAGTAAACTCAGGATTGCTGTCAAGCTTTAATGAGAATTCTATAATGTGGTTTGTTTTATTACCTTCTCCAGTATTTCCGCTTCTGATAACAAATCCTCCGTGCGGCATTGCAGCATGTTGGCTTTTTAATTCTTCCTCTGTTATAAAGGTAACTCTTGTCTCGTAGTCTGCAAAGTAGTTGGGCATGTTTTTAATTTCCTGCTCTATTTTTGACTTATCAGCCCCTTCTTCTGCAACAACATAGCAATCCCTTAAATGCTTTTCTTTGGTTGTCAATTTAGGATTAACTCCGCTTCTAACCTTTTTGATTGCTTCTTCCATCGGAATAGTATACTGCACTCCTCCTTTTACGCCTTTTATCCTGCGTATTGCATCGGAGTGCCCCTGGCTTACACCTCTGCCCCAAAACGTGTAATCATTTCCAACGGGCAGTACTGCCCCGGCAAGCATACGGTTCATTGAAAACAAACCTGGATCCCAACCTACCGAAATGGTACTGGTTTTCTCGCTCTTCTTTGCAGCAGCATCCACAGCATCGAAATACTCTGGAATCTTTGCATGTGTGTCGAAACTATCTACAGTGTTGAACATCTTTGCAAAATCAGGCCCTTGCTCTGGTAAATCAGTAGCTGAACCACCGCACAGGATCATTACATCAATTTTGTCTTTATATGTTTCCGCTTCCGATATGTTTAGTACTTTACATCCCTTGCTTTTAACAACAACACTCTCCGGAGATCTTCTAGTAAATACCGCAACCAGCTCCATGTCTAGGTTTTGATTGATTGACTCTTCTACTCCCCTCCCCAAATTTCCATAACCTACAATTCCTACTCTGATTTTCCCTGACATATTTATCCTCCTATTATATAAATGAAATTATCATCCCAGAATACTCATTTGTAACTGTAATACAATTTTACAAATAATGCAAGCCCTATATGATATTTTCACTTATGATAGGTCTCACCGTATCACTAGACAACTAAACCAAATAGTTTATTATTTATTAGCCCAATAATAGAGATTTGTATTACTTTATGTATTCACTAACTAAATCAGTAAAAAGAATACCTTCTAAATGGTCTATTTCGTGACAAAAACATTTTGCTAAATCTCCTGTTCCTGTTAATATAATTTCCTCACCATTTTCACTTAACGCTTGTACCGTTACCTTTGCAGGTCTTATTAACTTTCCAAATGTATTTGGAATACTTAAGCATCCCTCTATGACTTCCTGACTTCCTTCCTGACTAATTATCTTTGGATTAACTAGCTTTATGAGCATCTGTCCCATATCTATTACGACCAATCGTTTTAATATACCTATTTGAGGAGCCGCTAATCCTCCACCATTTTCTGTATTGTACATAGTATCAGCCATATCATTTAGTATTTGTCTTATTTTATCATCCACTGTCTCAACTTCTTTGCTCTTTTTTCTTAATATTTCATCATCAAAGAGTCTAATTTGCCTTATTGCCATTTAAATTACACCTCTACTTTGCTGAGCCCTTGATTTCCTTTCACTTTCTTCAAAAAGGAAAACATCCTCTATGGGACTATGGAATATTTTACCAATGTCATAAGCTAACCATATGGATGGCTCAAACTTTTCTGTTTCAATTGCGTTAATTGCTTGCCTTGATACCCCTACAAGTTCACCTAATTGTTCTTGGGTTAATCCAAGGGATTCACGTAATTCCTTTAATCGATTTTTCATAAATTATCACTCCTGTAATGTTAACCTTACACGAATAATATATCATTATTTGATTTGCGTGTCAAGTTAACCTTACACATTGCCTGCTACAATAAGACTTGTGATTTAGTATGCTTTATCAAATAAATATACATCTCTTAAAATGTAATATAATACATATTTGCCTTAATATTGCTATGTAAAATATTCACATGTAACCCTTATTTGTGATACGTCTCACCCTTCATAATCTTAAAACACCTGAACAATTGCTCCAATAGTATAAGCCTTGCCAATTGATGTGGAAATGTAAGCTCCGAAAGGCACAGCTTATAGTTTGCAGTCTTTGCAAGATCATCATCCAAACCTAATGAGCCCCCTATTACAAACACTATCGACGATACCCCTGAAATAAAAAAAGCTTCCACCCTTTTGGCAAAACCTATTGAATCCGGCTTGTCTCCTTTTAAGTCCAGGACTACGACAAAGGAGCCTTCCTTTATTCTCTTTTTAATTTTGTCAGCTTCTCTTTTCTTAATCTGAATCTCTTGGGCAGTGCTTATATTATCGGGTGCCTGTTCATCCTCCACCTCTATTATTTCAAGGTCACAAAACCTTGAAAGCCTTTTGCTGTACTCTGCAATACCTTCCTTCAGGTATTTCTCCTTAATCCTACCCACTGCAATTATACTTAACTTCACAAAAACTCTCCTTTTTACTTTAGGATGAGTAAGATCACAATTCTATAACCTTCCCCACCCGATCTCTTAATGCTACGCTTAACTCTACATCTTCACCGGGACATATTTGGTTTTCATATAAAACATTGTACACTGTCTGGTATGCCAGTTCCGGGAAGTTGTTTTCCCTGCTCAGGTGCCCGAGAAGGAACTTTTTAGTTCCTTTTTTGGCCATATAGGCAATTACCTTCCCAGCCATTTCATTTGACAAGTGACCATTATCTCCCAATATGCGTTTCTTTAGGCTCCATGGGTATGGCCCAACTTTTAGCATTTCAACATCGTGATTTGACTCAAGGAGTATAAGATCACTTGAATCAAAATGTTCCAAAAGTTTTTTATTTATATGACCTATATCTGTAGCCGTTGTTATTTTCCTGTTGTTTACAACAAAATTAAAACCTACAGGATCAGAAGCATCATGAGGAATGCTGAATGTATTTACACAAATGTCCCCTATCACAAGCTCTTCACCAGTATTAAAGAACCTTTTATTCTCAACCTTTACCGGGCCTATGCTTCGTTCCATTGAACCCCATGTGTTAAAATTGGCATAGATAGGTACATCAAGCTTTCTTGAGATGATTCCTGCACTTCTTATATGGTCAGAGTGTTCATGGGAAATTAAAACAGCACTTATATCCGAAGGGTTTTCCCCAATGGAACAAAGTGCTTCAATTATTCTTTTTCCACTAACACCTGCGTCTATTAATATTTTGGTCCTATCAGTACCGACAAATAAGCAGTTGCCACTACTGCCGCTAAATAAGCTGCAGAATTTAATCATTTGTAAACCTCTCATATCGTAATTGATCAATTCAACTTATTATTCAGATTCGCTCACCCTCATTATGTCAGCTCCCAAGCTCCTGAGCTTGATGTCAAACTTCTCATATCCCCTGTCAATAAGTCTTATGTTATGTACTTCAGTAACACCTTGTGCAGTTAGTGCAGCTATGACCATAGCCGCTCCGCCTCTTAAATCAGTTGCCTTAACAGGAGCCCCTGTCAAAAAATCTGACCCTTCCACAAGTGCCATCCTTCCTTCAACCTTTATCTTGGCACCCATTCTTTTAAGTTCATCTACATACTGAAAACGAGAGTCCCAAACCCCTTCCGTTACAGTGCTGATACCATCTGCCAGACACAAGAGTATTGTGGCTAAAGGATGAAGATCCGTTGGAAAACCTGGATACGGCAATGTTTTTATATTGGCCTTACTGATAGTATCAGTTCCTTGAACTCTTATCCAATCCTCACCTTCAATTACTTTTACATTCATTTCTATCAATTTGGCTGTAAGAGACTCAACGTGTTTTGGTATTATGTTTTTAACAACAACATCACCTCTCGTGGCTGCCCCTGCCACCATAAACGTTCCCGCTTCAATCATATCGGGTATGATTGAGTGAGTCAGCCCTCCGCTTAAAACCTCCACACCCTTTATCTTAATCACATCTGTCCCTGCACCTTTAACATTTGCCCCCATGGCATTTAAGAAATTTGCAACATCTACCACGTAAGGCTCTTTTGCAGCGTTTTCAATTATGGTAGTGCCCTCGGCCTTTACTGCCGCAAGCATAAGGTTGATTGTAGCACCTAGACTTACTACGTCAAGATATATCTGTGCCCCTACAAGCTTATCTGCCTGAACTTTAACAATACCATGCTCTATAACCACTCTGGCACCTAATGCTTCAAAGCCTTTTATGTGCTGGTCTATAGGCCTGAATCCAAAGTCACAACCTCCCGGCAAAGCAACCTCTGCCTTTTTAAATCTTCCTAATAAAGCACCTATAAGGTAATAAGACGCTCTTATACTTTTTACCATGTCGTATGGTGCCGAGTAGCAGCTTAAGTACTGTGTATTGACGCTGATAGAGTTCTCATCATCAAATCTCACCTCAGCACCAAGCTTTGATATAATATCAATTAAAACCCTGACATCACTAATATCAGGTATGTTTTCTATTTTACAAGGGCCATCCACCAATAATGCGGCAGGAATAATAGCTACTGCTGCGTTTTTTGCACCGCTTATGTTAACCTCACCATTTAATGCCCTTTGACTTCGAATAACAAACTTATCCAAAACCATCCCTCAACTTTCAATAAACGAAATTAAAATTACCCGGAAATAAACAAAACTTATCATTTTACTGCTTAACAACTCGTTTCAATTATAGCACTTATAAAAATAATTTACAAAACAAAATATAATAATTTGTGCAGTTATATCTAACCACTTAAATTCCACAATTTTACAACGCCATTTGAATGCTAGGGTAGACTGAGCTTTTGTCCGTTAAATGCATTGTAAAAAGATTCACTTCCATCACTAAACCTGACACGCCATGCCAAAACATCGAATAATGGGATGTCATTATCGGAAAAATCACCATAGCCTATGTCTATATTATTAATATCCACATTTTTTATATCTGTCATTTTAAGAAGTATCTGATATGCGTCAACTGTTTTTTGTGTTGTGTTCTTTTTTATACCTCTCACATTCCTGTATTTAAAATCAAGCTTTTTTATACCACTTGCACCAATTTCAGCTTTTATGTAATTATCAAACAATATGTAATCTTCATACACCTGCTTATATTCAAACCTATATATGCTATCTTTTGCAAACTTACTCTCTATTTTAAAATCCTCATAAGGAATGCCCGTTTTTTCTAAAGCACCTTCCAGCATCATCCTTGCTTTTTCAAGATCAGTAATACTCTCCACAGCCATCGGCCTATCATCCTTAAATTCAAAACTGTTATCGTGGAATATAATCTCTTTTGTACCCTCTCCAATTATTTTGCCTTCCTCTATCTCATCTCTAGCTTTTGAACCTAAAAGAGCATCTGCTATTTTGTGCCTGTCTTCCAGATATTGACCAAAGATAAGTGTAGCCCCTTTAGCTGCCGAAGGTATTTCACAATTTACACCGATTCCTCTGCTTGCTAAAACAGTAAGGGTATTAGAGCTCAATTCATCCGAAAGAATAATTCCTCCTCCGGAAAAAGCCATATAATTATTATAAAGCAATATGCTGTTTAACACTATAAAAACTACAAGCAAAATATTTTTTGCTTTCGACCAATCCATAAGGCCTCCTTTATTTTGGTACCATCTTTTGTATAAATCGCTCTTTTTTTTCCGTTATCATCAGCCACAATGGCTTCAATTCCTGTATATTGGCGTCTAATTGCACCTCGTAACAAGGATGAACGTCTTTAATGGACTCAATGTCGGGCCTTACCTGTGATAAGCTGTCTTTCAAATCCGCAAACAGCAAATTGTATTCCTTATCACCCCTATGAATAAACTCCTTTATTATCCACTCACAGTCCAAAACCCTCTTGTCTGTGGCTTCAATTATTATGGCACTGGTATGTTTATTGTTTTCTTTATTTTGAGAATAAAAATATACAGGAGTGCCATCCAAACGATAATCAAATGTGAATCTGTACCTGTCTCTCTCTTCCACAAGCCCAGAGAAGTATATTTCCAGTTCTGGTTCCGAATGCTGACTATCTATAGTCTCCGGTTTTATGACAAGATCGAGTTTGGATCCTATGAATTCGGTAACTTTTTCAAAGGCCTCATCCAGCCCGCCTTTGTTTACATTACCCTCGGTCTGAAGATAATGATATTCTAAAAGTCCACTGTCATGAACCTTGTATGTGTTGCCTACATTCCTAAATGTAGCACTGTTTACGTCAACAGAAGATAAGAAGCTATCTGCTTCACTTTTTAGAACCTTTTGAGCCAGTTCTTTTTTCCTCTGGGAAATAATATCTTCATTTTTATTCTGTCTATCCAACTCCGGAATTATGAACTCATCAGGAGACTTACAACTGTAGTTTTTAAATGTGCTAAACTTACTTGATTGAGGAACTAAAAGAAGCATATCCCTTGGAATGCCAATTATATTATTTGAAGCACTGCTTATACCTTCATTAACCATGCTATATTTGGAATATGGGGAATTCTTTCTGTTTAATTCTCCTATCATACCTTGATACCATTTTTTACCTGTATTTCCCTTGAAGGATAGGCTATACTGAAATACTTTTTTGCCAATCTCGTCAATTATTTTAATACTGCATGAATCCTCTTCATTTGTCAGATTCGGAACAATGATAACCTTCTTTATTCCTGAAATCTCTTTATTTATAATATTTACACCGGAGAAATCAAGTAACCACGGTAGCATGCTTGAGTTGATGCTTGTACTGAACTCAAATGCGACAAAGGGAGTTTCCATGAATTTAAGAACAATTTCTTCCGTTAGGGGTGATACTTTGTTACTTCTTATTTCAGCCTTCGTAAGAATGTCAGCAAGATAAAGCTTCATGTCTGCATAAAGCTTAGGAAAAAATGATGTGTCGTTTTTATCTATTATCCAGCTATTTGTATGAAAGCTTTCTGACACAATAACCCTAGAAGGAAGGAATAAGTTTTCCTTAAATTCAATGAGGTCTTTTTGTAAGGAGGTATCCTTCTTATTGAAAAACTCACTA
>NZ_DATCTU010000083.1 GCF_036567765.1 Pseudobacteroides sp. | reverse complement strand
CCCAAAGAATACTTTGGAAACTATCGGCTTTTTGTGTAAGGTGATGTGCCCTAGTACGCTACTCTTTGTTGAAGAAAAGAAAATGTTTGCAAACCTTATAAAGGAAATGATTTCAACATTTGCAGAAAAGTTTGGTATGGCTGACAGCTATGAAAAGGGTAAGATGATTGGCGAAGCAATATCATTTGTATTGTCGTTCTTTGTTTCTGGTGCGGGGGTAGTGAAAGCACTCAGGATACTTGACTTGCTGAGGGAATGCAAGGTATTATCAAAAGTGTGTGTTAAGGTTGCGGATAAGGCTATAGCAAGTAAAGATGCTTTGGCAAAGATGCTTAAAGCAATGGCTGAGGCAATAGAACAGATAACAAATATATTATTAATTAAGTATGATCAGATATTTGAAATTGTAAAAGAAACTGTTGATTATGGTACTGAAATTCTTTTTAAGATGAGGACTGGCGTAGAAGTAAGATTACAAAAATCAGTACTTAAAGCAAAAGGGATAATTGATGATGTTCTTAATTTCTGTGTAACAGGCTGTTTTGTTGGAGATGTGCTTGTAACAACAAAGGACGGATTAAAGAGAATTGATCAGATTCAAGAGGGAGAATATGTTCTTTCAAAAGATGTAAAGACTGGTATAATAGATTACAAAGAAGTCAAACAGGTTTACATCAAAAGTACATATGAGCTTGTTTGTCTAAAACTGAACGATGAAGAAATTAGAACTACAGCATCCCACCTATTCTTTACTGATAGTGGATGGTGGAAGGCTGCTGAGAACTTGAGAGTAGGCGACAAGATTCTTAATTCCAAAGGCGAGTATAAGGTTCTGATTGGAAAAAGTGTTGAAACTTTAAAAGAGCCAGAACGCATTTATAACTTAAATGTAGATAACTTTCATACATATTTTGTAGGTACAAATGGGCTTTTGGTTCATAATAATTGTAGTGAGTTTGTTACACAAACAATTAATAAAATTCGTAAAATCGGTGACGACATTCTTGATATTATGGAATCAGCTGGAGGTCATACTTTACAAAAGCATGTATCACAAACTAATGAAGAGTTAATACGTAGAGCTATCCAAGAAGAAGTTGACGCAGCCACTTCATTTACTAATAAGAGTACAGCAATACAAGCTGTTCAGCATAATTTGAGAACAAATTGTAAGGAGATTGCTCAGTGGCTTGAAAGTGGAGCTGAAGCTAGAAAGATATTTGATGTTGAAAGTGCATATTCTATAGGCAAAGGTGTTCTACAGGATAAGTCGACGGTAATTTATAATCTCACGAAATCAAGAGTTGTACTTGTTAAAGACGCAACTCAAGATTTAGGCTTTAGGATAATAACAGCCTTCCCAACCATATAGGTAGAAAGGAGTAAAAAATGGATAGAATTTTAGACGTTGACAAGTATGGAAGGTTCAAATATTTCTTGGAGTGTTATTTCAATCAAAGTGCAGATTATGCGGAATTGGATAAACTAATACACGAGTTTAATACAGTTGAGAATTGTGATATTAAAGCCCAACTCAAAAATGAGATTAATAAAATAATGCTCGGAGAAGATATTGAAGCTGCCAAGGAATTTATTAGAAAATATGGTATGCGAAATATGAGTCCAGATAAATTAAAATGGTTTTTAACTTGCTTAAATAGTAAGGTTAATACTTAAGATTTAAGTATAAGATTGAGATTCATAATTCTAAGTAATAATTCTCAAGTATTTTAATTTTTAGATATAGCCCCGATAGCAATAAAGCTTAGGGGCTTTTTCCTTTTTCGGGAATTATTCAATTCATGGTAAATTTATACTTATATGCATTTTTACACCTTATGACAATAGAGAATCAAAAAATACATATATTAACAAAAATAACAGCATAGCCAATATGTAATATTATGCTTTTTTAAGAATAATTGTAGCTTTAAACGGAATTTTAGTAAAATAATTCCACATAGTGCCTTGTATAGGGATACCCCCACAAAGATAAGGTATTTTATTTTTTACATTCAAGATACTTGACCAGCTTTGGGGTACAGTTTTTGTATCTGATGAGTTTAGAAACAAAGTAATTGAAAGTGGCCTTGAAGGATTTAAATTTATCGAAGTATGGGATTCAGATAAATAATCGTTAAATAAAGAAACCTTGACTGTAGTAATACAGCTTCGGGGTTTCTCTTTGCACGTTTTCTTTTGCAGACGGAACGCTGGATGATGAAACGAATAAGGAACTGCTGGAATATAATAGGATAAGGAAAATCAACCCTGGGTTTCTTAAAAGTTCCGGAGTTAGTGCCAGGGCTTATCTTGAAAATGTTTATAAATTGACTTCTGAAAATGGATACACTCTATCTTTTGATGGTAAAAATATTGTTATAATCGGTGGAAATAATGCTGTTAACAGAGTAAGCAAAATTTTTATACCAGAGCTTGATTATAAGGG